>JABIUH010000047.1 GCA_018701055.1 Woeseia sp.
CTGACATCCAGTACATCGATATTTGGAGCCAGCAAGTTTGATGGATGTCGGTATTTTAAGAGTGAATCTTTGGTTGATGAATGTCGCGAATGACATTGAGGATACTTACGCAACTACACGCGACTCCAAGATTCATATCAATGCTTTTTCTCAGTATAAATATGAAGACGACCTTATTGTCATAAAAATGTTTGTCTCCTTGTCTGTAGATCCAAAAGAGCGATGTCACGATCTAATGATTCGCTACGGCAACTTGGTTGGTCCCCGATTGAGTGACTGGTTCGCTCATACAGGCTATCACTCAAATACGCAGCCAGATGATTTGTTTGAATTGCTCGGAGATCGCGTGGAATTCAGGTGTTCAGCTACGTCAGATTCCGACAAGACCGTTCGCGGCATAAAAAGACTCCATAGTGATCAAGTCTATTGGTCGGGCGGTGGCGAACAATGAAAGTAGCAATCTACGCCCGGTACTCCACCTCAAAGCAATCCCATCCCGCAAAGATTAAGTACGCATTAGAAATTTGGACCACTCGCTATTTTGCCAATACATGCGCGTAGCTTTTGTCGAAATTCCAGAAAATCAGCCGTCTTCTCGCCTGTGGCTTCGTCCATATACAAGTCTCTGCGTAGCTCTATCATCAAGGCAAGCACTCGATCGTCTGACTGATAACACACGCTTGGCACCAGAGCGCCGGCAAATGGTTCATTAATAGCCACGCTGAATCCGGCGTCTTGAAATGTGCGAGCGGCCAGGTCAGTGATCCAGTCCGGCGTATGAAATTCGTCGGTGCCAAGACATATCTCCAAACGATCCAAGCTATTGTCCAGTTCATAAGGCAGCGCCTTGGAAGGAAAACTATGGCAATCAAGTACCAAGCATTGCTCTCCATTATGCACCGCTTCGCGAACCGCTTTGGTCAATCGATCGTGGTGCGGTCGATAGTAACTGTCGATCAACTGCTTACGCTCAATCGAGGAAATCTCACGTCTCAGTGGAGCTTTTGCGGAAGTTTGTTCGTAAATTACACCCATTCCTACCGACGCCATTGGTTCGTCAACGTCATCTTCAAACCTCTCAGGATCGACAACCAAGCGTGACACCGGGAAAATTACATCAGTTGCACCGGCCAATACTTCGCTAAACAGCTCGTCCGTGAAATGATCCGTCATCAACTTCAGTTCGACCCATAACTCTTCGTCACTCAGGAAAAATTGTTCTCTCATATCATCGGGAACGGTCAGAGATGCATGAGGTATGTGACAAACGACTTTCATGGCGAAGTTATGATACATCTCGAAGCACTGTTCACCATCGAATCAAATGAATCATTTTTCAAGGTGGTAGAGGTCGCAGAAAGGGCAATTCATGCTTTCCATCTTAACGAATTGGGATCGATCAAATCAGTATTGTGGTACAATTCCCTCAACATCAAGAGTGAGCTAACGCTCCGCCAACCTGCTTTACCCGAGCAAGGTGGTACCCGAAAGGGGATGTGGCCTTCCCGGCAACTAAACGGGTATACCACTATCGACGTTGGCTTCCGTAACTTCGGAGGTTAATCATGTCCATTTCACGCAGACAATTCATCCTTGGGACAGCAGCAGGTCTCATATTGCCGTCCTATTACGACAAGGTACTTACCTATTTTGAGAATCACGGTGAGCCACTGCTTCAAGCGCCAAAACATGCAACTACTGATCTATTTGCCCTTGACCTAGAGGGAAATAGTTTTCGGTTCAATTTAGGTGATCCGTGGGCAGAACCACCGGAAATGACTGTCCGTGAGTTTGCGATTCACTACTACGAAAGCGAAGAGGAATTCGTGCAGAACTGGGATTACGAGGAAGTCGATTTTGACCAACTGATGGATCCAAACGTCGTTTACGACCTTTGGGAGCGCACTGCAAGCCCACATGCACGGGCATTCCATTTACTCAAAAGTCTTGACCTCGGCCCTGATCTGTCAGGAGGCGAAGCTGTCGGCGAGATAAAATTCATCGATGGGCCGTGTCCTGGTAATGATTATCTTGGGGTTGAAGCGCCCTCCGAAGTAGACATCAGTCTGTTGCAGAAACGGCTCAACGAACTTGATACCGGCATTCGTATCTCGATGGATAAATACTAATGAATGACCTGGATCAAAATCGAGAAAAGTTAGAAAGAAAAGTTGCTGATGCAAAACACATGAGCAAGCCTGATGCAGAAAACGCAGTGGTTGTACGGGATGCTGACGGGCGCTGGATCTTTGAAATTTATACAGCGGGGCATAGGGTAGAAGGCATGGTGCGTTTCAACAAGATCGTGATTGAGAATCAATAACTTGGAAACACCGGTAGCGGAAGAGACTGTAAATATTTCTGTGTAACTGCCAGGTTGAAATATAGTCGACCAAGCGGTCTTCAAATTCGATCATAAATCGATTCAGTGCGGGTTTCCAATTGTGGATCGGCATGGTCCATCGTTTGGATGCATCGCGTATCGCCAGGTAGATGACTTTCTTTGCAGAATCATCCGTTGGAAATAGTTTTCGTTTCTTGATGGCCTTGCGGATCACGCTGTTCAGCGACTCGATGGCGTTAGTGGTGTAGATCGCTTTTCGAATGTCTTGCGGATAGTTGAACAGCGCGTTGAGATTGTGCCAACGGCTGCTTTTGGCCGAGGCTGTGTGAAAACTCCGCAACAGTTTCACCCCAAGAGTCGCCTTCATACACAACGTGAGACGTAATTGACTGGCTTACGAACCGATAGCGCCCTGTTAGTAACCCTTTGATCTCAACTGAAAATCAGCGTAACCTGCAAACAATCTCAGGCAGTCGATTTTGCGTATTCACACAGCCTCGGCCAAGAGCGGCCGCTGAGTCCAATACGAGTCCGCCCATTGAACCGAGCGTAAAAACTCACTGCCTTGTTATTGACCGATCTTCTGCTATCTTTAGGAGTGTCAGGGAGCATTCCAATGGGCTCCCAGGCGATTATTTTCATGACTTTCCTAACGCAAAAAAAAAGGATCAAAAAGGATGTTGAACATTAAACGAGTTAGCAACTTCACCACACTGTTTGTTGTACTGGCCGGAATGATTTTTGCGCCGTGCGCCTTTGCCGATGACGAAGACGATGTTCTGGCGGTAATTCACCAGTATGGCGATCTGGAAAATGATTTGGAGGCCCAAGCGGAGCTGATGAGATCGGATCGCATCTATATTACACAGGGCATGCGTCAGACGGACGAGGCGAAAAACATGGCCAATCAGATTGCCGGCCGCAAGGCGGGCGAGGCTCTCAATGGTGGAAAAACGAAGTTCGTTACGACAATCGAAGGTCCAATAGTCTCTATACACGGGGACGTCGCAGTCGCCAGTTTTGTGCGATGGTGGAATGTCTATCCGCACAATCAGGCTTCAGGTACGAGCGCACCGACATGGGTTACGCTGGTCCTGATCAAGGAACGTGCCGGTTGGCGTATCAAGCACACGCACCAGTCGGCACTGCGCGGCAACTAGGGGATTGGTTTGCGGCCGGCTTACTAGTCCAGCCCCGGTCGAGTACGGGCAAAAGAAAGGCAAGCAACCGGGTTGCTTGCCTTTTTTAATGCGTCTCACGCGTTCTCACGCAGCGCCTAAATGGGGTTTGGGCCTACATGTACGTCGTCTCCCCTGATCCTCGTCTATAATAAGCAAAACGGAAGGGCAAGAGATGTCGTACTGCACTAGAATTAGAACCCACCTCGTTGTCGCAATTTTCTCGCTGTTTCTTTGGATGCTTTCTTTCGCCGCGGACCCTGTGCCTGAACATGGGCGAAGCTCAGTGCAAATGACAAAAGCGGCGCAGGCATTCATAGAATCGCTCGACAATGAGCAAAGAAAAGCGACAGTTTTTTCACTGGACGTCGACGAGCGTGCAACGTGGTCCAACCTGCCGATCATTATGGTGGAGCCCAATGGCATGCTGATCGGTGATATGAATGAGGACCAGCGCGTTGCAACGCACCAGTTACTGCGGGCATCGTTATCGAGCCAGGGTTACGCCAAATTCACTGGCATCATGCAGCTCGATGACCTGCTGCACGAGATAGAAACGGAGCAACTGAGCAACGACTCGGAAGGTGGGAACGATCCGTTTCGCAAGGCCTTCATCGCCACACGCAGTTCTGGCAATTATGTAGTCGCGATCTTCGGTGAGCCAGGTGCCGGGGACTGGGGCTGGAAACTGGCCGGTCACCACGCAGCGGTAAGTTTCACTGTCTCCGACGGCCGGGTTGGTTTCACGCCAACGTTTCTCGGCAGTTCGCCCATGACAATTGATAGTGGTCGTTACGCAGGCTGGATGGCGCTGCCTCACGAGGGCAGCCGGGGCATCGAATTCATGCAATCGCTGACAGGGCAACAGCAGCAAGCGGCACTAATCCATGCTGTAGTTGCCGATGACGTATTCGAAGGGCCAGGGCGCAGAGCGAGTCTGTCAAAATATGAAGGACTCAAAGCTGACGAGTTATCGGTACAGCAAATGCGTTTACTCCAAGTGCTGGTTTCCGAGTACGTGCGCAACGTGGATTTCGATACAGCGGATGCCCAGCTCGAATTGATAGCCCAGACCGGCTGGGACGAACTGTGGTTTTCCTGGCGCGGTGCTATCGACCAAGATGGCGAGTTCTACTATCGCGTGCATGGTCCGAGGCTATTAATCGAATACAATCGCCAGAACGCCAATCACGACCACATTATTGTTCGTGATCCACGAAATGACTATGGCGAAGACTGGTTGGAAACCCACTACAAGGAATATCACCCAACGCTTGAGGAAGCCATAGAAACTGCCCGCCGGCGAGCAACGTCCGAACCCTAGCGCTAGTCGTATAGGATGTTCGTATATGGACTCCCCCTCGTTTGCAAGCAATCTGAACTTAGCAATCATGGCACGACTGCATACGTATATTCGGCCTCATTAGTTGGCATTCATACGTTGATGCCGGGCCATAATGGTTTATTCGCGCATCAGCTCCCAATCGCTTTGTCGTACTTCAAGTACGTGGACATTCCCGGGTTTAGCTGACGCCGGTCTAACCTGTTTGCCATAGCTATTGTTTAAACCTCAGGCCCACCAAAAACTGAAGTGGTCTACTAAATCCGGACACCAAGTTAAGGCTGTAAAATGCCAAAACGAGGTGACCAATGACAACAGAAAAGAGAAAGCGAAGCAATTACACGGAAGACTTCAAGCGGGACGCAGTGGCTCTGGTTACGCAGCAGGGCCACAAGATCTCAGAAGCGGATCGGAGCCTGGATATTGGAGCCAACCTGATCGGTCGCTGGCGGCGGCAATTTGAAGATGAGGTATCCGGTGTGCGGCTCAGCGGCGAAGAACGTGAAGAGCTCAAGCGGCTTCGCAAGGAGAACCGCCAACTGCGGATGGAAAAAGAAATCTTATAAAAAGCCAGCCAGTACTTCGCCAAGGAAATGAAGTGAAGTACGGCTTTATTCGTGATCACACCAGTGAGTATCCGGTGACATTGCTATGCCACATGCTCAGTGTTCAACGCAGTGCCTACTGCAACTGGAAAGCCCAGCCGTGCAAAGTTATTCCGCCCGAGGAGCTGGTCTTAAGGCGGCGCATGAAAGCGTTGTTCGTCGCGTCCCGAGACAGCCTGGGCAGTCGCATGATGATGAATAACCTGCGTGACGAAGGCTTCGAGATCGGCCGCGGCAAGACACGCCGTTTGATGAAGGTGCTGCAGCTGAAGGTAAAGCAGAAGCGCAAGTTCAAGGTAACGACGGACAGCAAGCACAATTTTCCAGTGGCGCGGAACGTGCTGAATAGGGATTTTTCGCCGTCGGCACCGAACCAGGCCTGGGGTACGGACATCACTTATTTGTGGACTCAAGAGGGCTGGATCTATCTGGCCGTCGTCATCGATCTTTATTCCCGC
>JABIUH010000046.1 GCA_018701055.1 Woeseia sp.
AATGCATGTATTGGCCGCCGTTCACATAGAACTTCGCGCCCGTTGTAAATTTAGCATTGACGATGCAATGCACCATGTGTGCGATATCTTCGAACTCGCCGAGGCGCCCCATCGGTAACGTCGCCAACTCCTTTTTCAGTCCATCGTCACTTTCAAGGTCGTATCGCTCGATGACTTCCCGGGTCCTAACAGACCCAGGCACCAGGCAGTTCACTCGTATTCTTGGCGCCAGCTCCAGTGCCATGCACTTGGTCAGGACAATTACTCCTGCTTTGGCAGCGCAAAAGTTGGCACCGTTCTTTCGCCCAATCGATCCGCCAGCAGCGCCCAGATTGATGATGACGCCTTCGCGATCGGTATTGTGAAATACGAATTCCTGACCGCACACGAAATGGCCTTTCAAATGCGCGTCAACAACGGCGTCCCAGGTCTGGTCGGTTAGTGCGGTAAATGGCGCATCTCGATTAATGCCGGCGCAGTTCACGAGGACGTCGACACGACCAAACTTGTCTATCGTCGCATCGAACATTGATTTCACGGCTGCCCTGTCGGCGACATTAGCCTGACACGCCAACACCCTATCTTCACCGCACTTACTGGCTATCTCATCTCGCAGCGCGTCGCCCTCGCCATCATTAAGATAATTGATCACCACGTTGTAGCCCTGCTCTGCAAAACTGCGGATCAAGACCGCACCCAGTCCTGTCGCGGACCCGGTAATTAACGCCACTCGCTCTTCTGCCACAGTGTGCCCCTATGAAATCGATTTATCGTATATTGTATACAGTTTAGTTTCGCCAGAATACTGCAGTTACTGATTATTCACTGTAAACGGATGAAACCAGCTTTGCCCCGAGCGCACCGATCAAAACACCGGCAAATCGGTCAACCCACACTTTGTAACTCAGATAGGCTTTTCCTGGACTTGCGGCTGCCAGCGCAATCGCCACGATCGAATACCAACCCGTTTCAATTGCGAAGACCGCACAAACCACAGCCAGCCCCAGAAGCGGCGGGAATGAAGTTGGGAGGAAAGCGGAAAAAACGCTTGCGTACACAATCGCCGTTTTTGGATTGCTGACTTGGGTTCCGAGGCCGATCAAAAAGGATCTGCCGGAATTCTGGGACGAAATCGTGTCTGGCGTCGTTGTTTCCAGCGGATTATTCGCAGCTCGGAAGATTCGCAATCCCAGATAACAAAGGTACAGTCCGCCGAGCACTTTGAACGCAACATAGAAAGAGGGAACTGCCAACAGTAATCCCTGCAGCCCGAGCAACGCGGCACCTGCAAACAGGACGCCGCCCACGCCCATGCCGTGCGCGCGGGATTTTGCGACAGCAGTTCTGGCAACCAGGACAAAACTGGGTCCTGGGCTAACCGTGCCAACCGAAAGTGCGGCAACGACGCCGATAAACGATAGATACTCAGACATGAAAATTATGATGCCTGAATGGCGATACCAAATCGATGAAAAAAACTAGTTCCGCTTGAGACCGAGGTACCCGATATTGCTTTGGTGCCGGTACTGCCCACTCGGCCAATGGTGCGTTGGGTACACGTAGTCCGTCGACTCAATGATTTCCATGATCTCTGGAATAACCGCTTGCATTGCTTCTTTGTCCTGCAGCCTCATTTCATCGGAAAACAGATCTGCTTTTGACCCCAGATAGGCGGCGGTAGCGAGGTAGAAGAATTCGCCCGTCTTGCAGCTGTCATCGCAGGTTGGGTCACCGTAATAGTAGTGACCGTTGTCGTCGGAATATTTCCAGATTCGATACAGTTTGCTACTTACCTCTTCTTGATCACTAAAGACAGACGGAAAAGCCACCTCCCAACCCGCATTATAAATAATGTGATGCACTTCCTCCTGGGAGGCGTCTCGTCGGCCCGGAGTATTTGTTTCCTGTGCATACAAGTCCTGCACTGCGTAGCCGCCGGCGATTACCGCGGGCAGTAACTTGAGTCCGGCAAGCGTCGAAAAGCCGTCGAACGACATGATGACCAGCGCTTTGCTGTCTTGCATCGCGCCGATCACTCTGGGTTCATCGATGCCACCGTCACCGTCATTGTCCAGCCACTCCGCCGCAACGTTAGCCGCATGTTGCAATTTTGCGTCTGGAACCTCTTGCGTAGCGCATATGAGCAGAGCGTCGAAAATTACCGCGGACTTAGTGAAAATGGTGCTCGGACAATTAGCGACATTATTACCCTGAGTTTTGTACTCGGGCTCGAGCATGAGTGCTACAGCGGCGAAGGATAAAATGACGATAGTCACAATGGCGACGACAGAATATTTGAAGAATTTTTTCACTTGTTCATCCCAAGCAGCCTGTGTGGACGAATAGATAGGAGGTGCAGTCGACACTACCGAACGACGATGATGTCCTCGTTTATTGGAGAAAGATACTCGACGCCATTATGAGTAACAATTGCGTTGTCTTCGAAGTTGATGCTCACGCGCCTGTTCCACTCGGGTATCCATGCGTTGAATTCGAACTCGAATGCAAAGATGTGCATTGGCTGGATGACCAGGTGTGCACGATCTGATCGCCATGGCGCCATTTGCGCGCCGGTCGCCGCATCGCCGACGCTGGTGTTTCCAGTGGTGTGCATATCGACAGAGAAACCAAACTTGTCGGAATCGCCAAGCTCTTTCATCAGGTCCCGGTATTGAGACGTTCTGTCGTCCGATGGCGTTGAGGCGAACCCGGCGGACTCCATGGCTGCAACGATAGCGTCGTGGGTTTCTCCGGCAGTGCGGCCCACCTTGATTGTCCTTTTGAGAATTTCTCGCGCTTTCTGACCGTGTTCCCAGGCCCTCTGGAGTCCTACAGGAATTTCCGTTTCGTCATCTTTGAGAATATAGGCGTAGCGCTTGATGTCCGTGCCAAGATTCAGATGCCCGACGCCCATATCCCACATGATGAACGCGCCGCGGTCGAAGACACCGTCAGCAGTCTCTACGGGCATGTACGAAAACGGCATATAGGGCAAGAACAGGTTGGCCGCCTGATAAGACGGGCCGATTCCTTGTGCGAGTAACTGGTCTGCCGCCCACCAACCAATGTCCTCGGGCATCGATATACCAGGCTCAATTCTTTTCAGGGCCGCCTCCATCACCTGCCGCTGAACTTCGAGGATGTGCGCGAACGCGGCGACCTCTCGCTGCACTCGTCGCACCCGAAAGTCAGTGATGACGTTTTCCGCCGACACCAGTCGCTCTGCGAATGGTGTGCCAAGCGCTTTGACTAGCCGCAGGTAGGATGTATGTGACAGGCCATTTGCGATCCCCAGCGATTCGGACATATTGATGGCAATCACATCGGGGTTGCGCTCTTCGACGAGCTCGAGAAGGTCATGGCTCGAGCCTTCGATATCGTAGAAACCGTCCAGGTCCTCTCCACCCAGAATAATCCTCTCGATCCGATCACCGCCGCGGTCAGTGAAGATGTAGTAGCAAACGGGTTCCCACGCTCTGTATTCCGTCCAACCACCGAGGTCCAGGGCAAGCGGGTCCATCCGGCCGCTCTCAACGACGTGAATCCACATGTCGACGTTGTTGTCGCGCATGGCGCCGGGGAGAATAAGGTCAAACTTCTCCTGGCGAATGAGTTTCATGATTTCGTAGTTCTGTTTTGACTCCTGTGCGTCTACAACGATTACAGGAACCAACAAGAACACGACTGCAATAGCCAGATTCTTCATCATGGGCGAAGTATTCCTCAACGTATGATTCGAATGCCCTGGTCCGGCGGGTAGGGCCATTCAACACCGCGCTCGGTAATTACGGCACCATCGTGGAAAGCGATGTAAATGTGCTTGCCCTTGCCCCACTTTGGCACGGGCATGTGAACCATGTACTCGAACGTGAAGGTATGAAACAGCGGCAGCTTCATTTCTCGCTGCCATTCACCACCTAGCGGCGATATTCTCGGCGCATCCATAGTCCTGATGCCCTGTGCGTGCAGGTCGAAGTGAATCTGCGTTTTTTTCGGGTCCGCGCTGCGATCAAACCAGTCTATCGGGTTGTAGTAGTAACCCGCATCTTCAACGGCCTTGATCAGTATGTCGAGAGTTTCGCCGGCCGTACGACCCACCTTGATGTTCTTGCGACAGATTTCGCGAACGACCATCGCGTGTTCCCAGATTTCCTTGACCTCGGGTGGCAGATCTTCTTCACCTTCCTTCAGCACATAGCCGTTTCCACCCAAGTCGGCAACGAAAACACCTTCGCCCGTGCCATTGAGGATCGTAATAACGTCACCACGCTGCAACACATACCCGTTGTTGTTGTCTTCATTGCCGTCGCGATCCCGGACAAAGACATTGCCATCGATATCCGCAAGCGTTGTTACGCCCACTTCGATCTTGGCGAATTCGCGGTCTATCTTTGCGGCTGTCTCCAGGCCAAAATAGCCACCCAATACGATTTCACCGAGCACCCTCCCGGAGATGTAATCACCGATGACGCCTTCGGCCGATACCACGCGCTTCGCATAATCGTCTCGCAGCGCGTCAATCATCTTCACGTAGTCTGTGTGTGAAATTCCGTCAGCCATCGCATTGTTATCGGAATAATTCAATGCAATACGCTGCGGGTCGCGCTCGGCAACGAAATCTCCGATCACCCTATCCCAGCCAGCGTCGCCCTCAAATCCCTCATCATCGCTGACGAACAGATCGTAGGCGTCGGTCTCCCAGAGTGCTTCATCGGCAGAGCCCAGCACGGCTCGTTCGATGCGATCACCGCCTCGGTCGGTGAATACGAATACGCCCGACTCGCCGCCCAGGTCCGGTGTCAATGGTTCCGGATTATTTCGTCTGATGACATGTATCCACATGTCGACTTCGTTGTCTCGCATGACTTGCGGCAACACGTAGTCGAATTTGTCCTTGCGAATTTCTTTTTGCATCTCCGCCAGCGTCTTTGGATTGATGGGCTGCGCGGACAAACAAGGTGCGATTACCAACACCAGAATTGCCGTTAGAATTCTATTTATTCCGGACATACTCGCCCTCGCTATACAATCTAGACATACATGTGATTGTATACAATATCCGAGACTTGCGTTAGTTCCTCCGGCGTGTGTCGGAACGCTTCGCGTTCCTCGGATCGAACACTGGAGTTCGAATGTTCCCCGAAACAACAAATCACAAAAAAGGGGCCATTGGCCCCATTTTGTAATTTGGCGCGCCCGGAGAGATTCGAACTCCCGACCACCTGGTTCGAAGCCTCAATAGCTACAGTAAGTAATTGATATATATAACCTAAAAGACGGCGTTCGTTGCAGATTCGCCCTACTATGCACAACCAAGCACAACTGACGTCGGAAATTTGTCGGAATTGAAGATGTATTGTTTCCCACTAATCCCGTCTAATTGTTGTTGGTTTACTGTTGCCAGAAGTCGACCTACGAAGGAAACAACACCGTGTGGAACGTACGAACACTGACAACCGCATCTGCACGCAATACGGTGTTATCCAACTCAGGGTGATCAACGCGCATTTGCTCCGCGTATGCACGCGGTCCTTGCGCGTCGGGTTCGGCAAAGTTGGCCAGAAGGTCATCCATGGCGGAACGCAAGG
>JABIUH010000045.1 GCA_018701055.1 Woeseia sp.
CGCACTGTACGGCGATGCGGTGCATCAAAGTGGCAATGTCATCATCGCGCTTGATCCGAATGTGTTCGGTTTTGGCGATGAATTCGGCGGACGCACGGCTGCATTGATCGATACAATTAAGAAAAGTCGCGGTGCCCCCGGCGTCGAGCAACCACAAATCCCAGGCGAAGGCAGCAGAAACCGATTCCGCACGACTACATCTCAGGATCGTATCGTTTTGGACCTTGCACTGGTTGAGTCCATACGAATGATTGCTGCGGAGCAGTAGTCGAAGTCAATGTTGCAAGCCTGTATAAACAAGTTCAATGTGGCGCGGTCATCTGGCTAAAGCCAATAACAATAAACTCCAATGGCGGGAATGCAGTAATGAATACAAAGGCAACGACTAGCGCAGCGCCTGACGATGGCTCAGCCTACCCAGAACCTCGCAGAGCATGGGGCTTAGTTGTCGTCCTGACGATCGCGTACGCAATCTCTTTCGTCGATCGACAAATCATCAGCTTAATGGTCGAGCCCATTAAGGCTTATCTGCATTTGTCCGACACCCAGATCAGCCTATTGATGGGACCGGCCTTTGCGGTCTTCTACACCATCATGGGTATTCCGCTCGGCCGCGTCGCCGACAAGTTCAATCGCCGTAACCTGATTGTCATTGGAATGACGCTGTGGTGCTTAATGACAGCCGCCAGTGGGCTGGCGAGAAACTTCGCCCAACTATTCGTCGCACGAATGGGTATTGGTGTAGGTGAAGCCGCATTGAGCCCGGCAGCGCTGTCGATGATATCGGATAGCTTTCCACCCGAAAAACGAACCTCGCCAATCGGATTTTACAATTCAGCGATTTATATAGGGTCGGGTTTAGCGCTGGTTTTAGGCGGTGTTGTTATTCAGATTGTCACAAATTCGCCACCGGTAAATGTGCCGCTCGTTGGTGAGTTGGTGCCGTGGCAAACCACTTTTATAATTGTTGGACTTCCGGGTCTTATTATCGCCGCAATCATCGGTTTCATGCGGGAACCGACGCGCAAGGACGTCATTAAATCGGAAGACGGTGACGTTGCAGAAGTATCGATGCGTGAGGTCCTTGCATACGTTTGGAAAAATCGCAGTATTTACGGGTCTATTTTCATCGGCATGGCGGTCGTTGCCGCTGTTAATTTCATGTTTCAAGGTTGGATTCCGACGCTGTATACCCGCGTACATGGTTGGGAGGCATCCAGCATTGGTTATGCATTCGGTGTGATTCTGCTAATTTTTGGCCCACTCGGAATCTTCTTGGGCGGTCGTCTCGGCGATTACTATTCTCGGCAAGGCGATAGCGGCGGCCACGCTAAAGCGGCATTTTTAGGGTCACTTTTCATGGTGCCCGGCATGATTGCGACGCCGATATTGCCGGACCCCAAAATCGCGCTCGCCGGTCTCGCTCTAATTCCGTTCGGGATGGCGTTCATCACCGTGAACATTGTATCCAGCATGTTACGGGTTACACCGAATCAAATGCGCGGTCTGGCATACGCCTTACTCCTTATGGCTATGTCCTTTACGGGCATGTCACTCGGTCCGTTTCTGCCAGCGCTTATAACCGACTATGTATTCGCGAATGAAATGATGGTTGGCTACTCGATGTTAATCGTTTCTCTAAGCACCGCATTCATCAGTATCTTCGCGTTTTACAAATGCATAGGCGCGTTTCGTTCAGCAAAACTATGAATCTTCTAACACTAACAAGCACTGAGTTTGCAAAAGCGCTTGCAAACAAACCCGGCGTGATTATTCCAATCGGCTCTATTGAACAACATGGGCCCATGGGTTTAGTCGGTTGCGACGCGTTGTGCGCTGAGTCCGTTGCACAAGAGGCCGGTACGAAAGGTGAAATACTGGTCGCACCAGTGCTTGCTTACACGTCGGCGCAGTTCAACATGGAATTCCCGGGCACCATATCGATTCGCAGTCGCACGCTGATGTCATTGATCGAAGATATCGTTGACAGCCTGCATCGCCAGGGAGTCAAAGGCGTTTATTTTCTAAATGCACACGGCGCCAATATCGCCCCCATTCGCGCCGCGATGCACGACATCTATAGTCGACTTGGCGACGCCGCACCACGCATACGTTGTAAAAGCTGGTGGGATTTTGACGCCGTCAATGTAATTCGCACACGAGAATTTGGCGCCTGGGAAGGCATGCATGCGACGCCCAGCGAAATTTCAATCACGCAGCATTTCCACCGTAACCCAGAAGTCGATGCGCCGGACGAACCGTCTCGCCAGCTTGATACGGAATATATTCAAAATCATGCCGGCGACTTTCATCCGCCTGCCGCCCAACACAAAGCCGAATTTCCGGACGGCAGAGTCGGCTCGCATTCCGCCCTGGCATCACCAGAGATCGGTGCAGAAATTGTTGCGGCTGCTGCTGCCGCGCTGGTCGAAGATTTCGACCTGTTCATAAACGATATTCGAGCGACCTAAATTGTGAAGTACTCGGCGCTTAATCTGGCCTGGCAAGGGGTCCGAAATCACCGCGGCTGGCGCAGAGCTTGGCGTCACGCGACACCAAAGAAAGCCTACGATGCGATCATAATTGGTGGCGGCGGCCACGGCCTTGGTGCCGCTTACTATCTTGCCAAAAAACACGGCATCACTAATGTGGCAGTGCTGGAAAAGGGCTGGTTGGGCGGTGGCAATACTGCACGCAACACGATGACCATTCGTGACAACTTCATCTATCCCGACAACGCGCGCTTCCATCATGCTGCGGTCAAGAGCTGGCACACGCTGAGCAGCGAGTTAAATTTCAACATGATGATTTCCAAGCGTGGCATGACCACGGTACTCATGAGTGATCGTGACCTGTCCGATGCCCAGCGGATGATCAATACGACCGCGTTGTTTGGGGCCGAACATCGCATAATCGATATCGAAGAATTACAGCAAAGATTGCCAATGGCAGTCAGTCCTGCCCGTCTACCCATTGTTGGTGGTGTTTACCACCCGGATGTTGTGATGGCCAGACATGATGCGGTCGCCTGGGGATACGCCAGAGCCGCCAGCAATCTCGGTGTCGATATCATCGAAAATTGCGAGGTCACCGATATTATTCGTGACGCCAAGGGCGTGACCGGCGTGGAAACGTCACTAGGCAACATCCTTACTCGCAAGCTTGGCATGGCCGTTGCGGGACACGGCAAGCACGTTGCTGCAATGGCGGGCGTTGAATTACCGATTGAGACCGTTCCATTGCAGGCAATGGTCTCGACACCCGTCAAACCGTTTCTCGACAACATTGTTGTCTTGCGTGGGTTCAATACGTATTTCATGCAATCCGATAAAGGTGAATTGGTGATGGGTTCCGGTACGGACCCCTACCCCAGCTACTCTCAACGAGGTGCGCCGCAAATTCCCGAAGCGACCATCGCCGCTATCCTGCAAGTATTTCCATCACTCGAAAGAATGCAGTTCATGCGTCAGTGGGCGGGAATTCTCGATCTTACTTACGACAACTCTCCGATTATTTCTAAAACCGAGGTTGATGGTTTTTACATCGACGTTGCCGGGTCAGGCGGATTCAAAACGACGCCGCTGGCCGCGATGATGCATGCAGATCTAATCGCGAACGATCGACCGGACCCGTTGATCGAGGCCTATAGTCTCGAGCGATTTTCAACGGGTCGTTTGATTCTTGAACGCGCCAGTTACGGTAATCGCTGATATGGTTATTGAGTGCCCACATTGCGGTGAACGACACGAAGATGAGTTCGTCTACGGTGGCGATGTGCGACATGCGCGGCCAGAAAATCCCGACGCATTGTCGGATGCTGCGTGGCGTGACTATATCTATAGCGTTCCTAATACTAAAGGCTGGGCCAAGGAACATTGGTGGCACGTACGCGGCTGCAATCGCTGGATTGTCGTACAGCGCAATTCGGTCAATAACGAATTGCGATCCGAGACGGACGAAAATTACCATGGTTGAGCAAGTCTCTCGTCTTGATGCTGGTGGCCGTGTTGATCGTGTCCAGAAATTGGCCTTTAAATTTAATGGCCGAAGCTACACCGGATACGCCGGCGACACGCTCGCGTCTGCCTTAATGGCAAACGGCGTTTCAGTTGTTGGACGAAGTTTTAAGTACCATCGGCCACGGGGCATCATGAGCGCCGGCGCCGAGGAAACGAATGCCTTCGTACAAATCCTTGGCAGTGAAGAAGAACCCAATGTCCCGGCGACAACTTTGCCTTTGGTTAAAGGACTTGATGCGCACAGCGTAAACGCTTGGCCATCCGTGAATTTCGATGTTGGTCGCGTCACGGATCTGCTGCATCGATTCTTTCCCGCAGGATTTTACTACAAGACTTTCATGTGGCCACGAGACCGGTGGGACTGGTACGGACAATTCATCCGTCGGGTTGCCGGCTGGGGCACCGCACCGAAAACGGCGGCGGGCAAGCGCTACGAACATCGCTATCATCATTGTGATGTGTTGATCGTTGGCGGCGGCCCAGCAGGACTTGCGGCAGCGTTGAGTGCCGGTCGAAGTGGTGCGCGGGTCTTGTTAGTCGACAATCAATCCGAGTTTGGCGGTTATTTGCTCGGCAGCAGCGCCGAAATTAACGCAAAGCCCGCAATGTCGTGGATAACAGATGTCGTTGCCGAACTGGACGGGATGCCCGAGGTCGTTTGTCTATCCGAGGCCAGCGCCACAGGCTACTACGAGCAAAACTTCGTAACAGTATTGGAGCGACGCCCAGACAAACGCTGGGTACGGGAACGACTCTGGAAAGTTCGGGCACGCCAAGTTGTTTTGGCTACGGGAGCGATTGAACGGCCGATCACGTTTGTAGACAACGACCGTCCAGGCATCATGCTGGCATCAGCTGCCAGCACCTACTGCCTGCGTTACGGTGTCAGAGCGGGACGGAAAGCAGCGCTCTTTACAAACAACGATGGTAGCTACCGGCATGCAATCGAATTGGCCGACAGTGGCGTCGATGTCGCTGCGATTATTGACGTACGTACAAATGCCAATGCTGATCTTTGCAAGACTGCAGCGGCAAAAGGTATCGAGGTAATTCTCGGAAGCCACGTCGCCAGAGTTATCGGAAAACGTAGAGTTCGTGCCATCGAAATCGCCGCGTCTGGTACGGGCGCGCAGAGACGAAAGATCGCCTGCGATCTGCTATTGGTTTCTGGCGGCTGGAATCCGACGATTCACCTGCATTCTCAATCTGGGGGCAAACCGCTCTACGACGAGCGCCTCGCCACCTTTATTCCCGGCGCCTCGGTACAAAAAGAAATATCAGCAGGCGCCTGCACCGGACATTTCACACTCGCGCAATGCCTCAGTGACGGTTTGCTTGCCGGTCGGCAGGTTGCCGAGTCGTGTGGTTATCCAAGCGACACGATTGATGCACCGACCTGCACGGATGAAACCGATCTAAACCTGCAACCGATCTGGGAGGTACCCCTCCCCCATCGTCACAGCCGCGCCTTTGTCGATTTCAATAATGATGTCACGACTAAAGATATTCGACTCGCGGAACGCGAAGGTTACCGCTCGATCGAACTCGCCAAGCGCTACACCACGGCCGGAATGGGCCTTGATCAAGGCAAGAGCGGCAACGTCAACATTATCGGCTTAATGGCGGACATCACGGATACGGCACCGGGCGCCATCGGCACGACAACCTATCGGCCGGCGTATAGCCCGGTCAGTTTTGGGGCGATGGCTGGAGCCGATAACGGTGATCTCATTATTCCCTGGAGACGTACTCCAATAACAGACTGGTTCATCGCCAATGGCGGTCATCTCGATGAAACTGGCGCACTGTTTCGCCGACCGCTTTACATCGCGAAACCGGGCGAATCGGCCCGTGACGCGATCAATCGAGAAGCATTAGCAGTACGAAACGGTGTAGGCATTTACGATGGCACACCGCTAGGAAAAATTTCGATCAAGGGATCGGATGCCGTCACCTTCCTCGATAGGGTGTATACGAATAGCTGGGGGAAACTTCCTGTCGGACGGTCCAAGTTCGGGTTCATGTTGCACGACGATGGGCGTTTACTCGATGACGGAGTGACTTTCCGGCTTGCCGACGATCACTATCTGATGTCAACGGGCTCCGGCGTTGCCGCGGTCGTCCTGAAGCACCTGGAAAAATTACTCCACTGCGAGTGGCCTGATCTCGACGTGTATTTGACCCCCGTCTCGGACCAATGGGCCGTCATTTGCGTCTGTGGACCGAACGCGCGTGAGGTAATACGCCGCGCGGAGACCGACATCGATATCAATCCCGAAGCATTCAAGTTTCTGGATACTCGGTATTGCCGAGTCGCGGGTATTGATGCACGCGTGTCGCGAGTCACGTACACCGGTGAACTCAGTTTCGAATTTGTCGTTCCCACACGTCACGGCCTCAATCTCTGGGAGGCACTGCTCGAAGCCGGCAAAGAATACGACATCACACCGATTGGATCGGATACCAGCATGCTCTTGCGTACTGAGAAAGCGTTTATCGCTGCAGGGTTGGAGGGCGATGGTTACGCCAATATCTACGATGTCGGCATGGGTTGGGTGGTTGCCAAGAATAAAGGTGACTTCATCGGCAAACGTTCGACGAGCCGCGATATCAACCTCGGCGGTCCGCGACCTGAAATTGTTGGACTACTACCCGAAGACTCGAATTTCGTGCCACCAAAAGGTGCGCCTATATTGGAGTCGGACACGGCTGATACATCCCCCGACGCGAGCCGAAACATGGTCGGCATGGTTACCATTGGTTTTCACAGTCCGAATCTGCAGCGCTCAATCGCGTTGGCACAGGTACAGGATGGTCGTTCACGAATTGGCGATACGATCAACGTCTACACCAAAAGCCGCGTCGTTTCTGCGCAAATATGCGAACCGGTATTCTTCGATCCGGACGGCGAGAGAATGAGAGACTGACATGTCCGGATACGATGCCAATATCGAGTGCCTACCCTTTATTGGGTTTCTCGACCTACGCGGCGGCGAGGCAATCAGGCTGGCGTGTAGCGAGTGCTTAAGCGTGACCCTACCGGCTTCCGCAAACACGCTGATCTCGGTCGACGACGAGCGAGTCGCCTATTGCATCAGTTCAGATCACTGGATTCTGCAGGTTGCCGACGGTTCTCAGCAAGCTGCCCTGCAATCACTGGAGATCGCCGCTGGCGACGTCTCCCATTCATTTGTGGATGTTTCGGACCTGTACGCGCGAATTCGGCTGTCCGGCACTGAAGCTCGAGCCGTGTTGGCTCAAGGCGTGAGTATCGATATTCACCCGCGGGTATTTGGCGTCGGCGCCACCGCGCGTACCGGATTTGCGAAAACGACCGCGCAACTTCACTGCGTAGACGAGACGCCGACATTCATCATCACCGTGTTTAGCTCGTACCAGCAATACGCGCTCGACTGGCTGCAGCAAGCCGCCGGAAAAACATAGGGAAGTGTTACAGAGCATAGCTTACAGAGGTTGTATAGACAGGAAATATGGCTTGCTGTAGTTTTTGAGATGGTCGGGGGAAATGGTTTTACCGCCCAGATAATTAATACAAGTTGCCGTCGCAAAAAAAGGCAACAAGGGTCGAATTAACTTGTCACACAAATTACTAAAATAAATTAGGTCGGAGGGACTATGTCTACAAACGTAAAGAGCGAGATGAACACTAGCCGCAGGATAAAACGCACACCTGTATCTTCTGCGGTACAAGCCGCCACAACAGCATTAATTATCAGTGCCGCCCTGCCGACAGTGGCAAGCGCGCAACTTGAGGAAATTATTGTCACGGCATCGAAACGAGCTGAGAACCTGCAAGACGTCGCAGTTTCCGTTATTGCCCTCGACGCCCAAACTTTGAACGACGTCGGAATTACTAATTTTGACGACTAC
>JABIUH010000347.1 GCA_018701055.1 Woeseia sp.
AGCTGATAGTCGCCGCCCGCCTCGAAGACGAAACCCACGAGCCACAGCAGTGCAGCGATAAGGTCCAACCAGTACAGCTCGGCACGCGACGTGATAGCGGGAAGCAATGGCAACGCGACCATCCAGGCCAGCACGCCCTGCAAACCGAACACGATGTAGAGACTCTTGGTTTCGAAGCCGGGCTCATTGTTGGCCCGGATCGACTGGTAACGATAGTCTTCAGACTTACCCCAATTGCGTGCGGTTATATAGATGGACAAGCGCAGTGACCAGAATACGACTAGCACAAGGACCAGTTTTCCTCTTACAGAAATTGGCTGCGCATCAAGCGCAAAGATCAATGCCGCGATCAAGAAAAATAGCGACCACAAGCTGTCAACGAAACTGACGTCTTTCTTGATGACGCTGAGCAGCCAGCTGGCGACACCGACGCCAAGAATGACAAACAGTGCAATTGCATAAGGATGCTGAATCATTGGCTGCGCTCCACAATCCAGTTGCGACGTCGGCCAGGCATGCCGTCCAGATTTTCAGACAAGCGCATCAACATCGGCATCATGACGGCCCATCCGATTGCGAGGGCTGTCAGCGCTGCGAACTGATTAACAAGGACGATGCCGCCGAGAGCCTGGCCAGCAATGTAGGACGCGGGACCACCATAGAACCCGAGAACTGCAGCGAGTTTGGGTTTACCGCGGAGCCAGCGCATCGAGACGTTCAGAGTCATCGCGAACAACATCCACATTGTGATGATCCAATAGGGCGCGAAGTACTCGCTGAACAGTCCGGCTTTGTACGTGACCCAGCCAGCGGCGACCAGAAAGCTGTCGAATCCAGCACCAATCATTCCGCAACATAAAACAAGCAGCACTTCCTCAAACGGTCTTCTCGCCGCACGAAGGTGCAAAGCTAACGCGATGACAGCGGCAACGGGTCCGAGCCACGGCATTTGCTGTGCACCACCGATAACAGATAGCAGCCACGCGATTTGAAAAACCACAGCGTTAGCTAGCAGTACCATTTCAGCGACCCGTCTTGTGGAACAGGTAGTGTCCGACGTACCACTCGTGTCCTTCGTCATAGTCAAATAACTCGGAACAAGCCATGAAGAAAATTCGCCAGCGCTGCCACCATATCGACGCATTTGACTGACCATAGCAGTCGGCCAGAATCGGCATGATCGCGCTTTCATTGTTGTCCATGTTGTCCAACCAAGCATCGCATGTCTTGGCATAGTGCTGGCCGTTCCAGTGCCAGCGCTTAGCGACACTCAGGTTCTCGGCGAAGCGCAAAGGCAAATCTGCGCTCGGCATGATCCCACCACTGAAAAAGTGCCGGCTCATCCAGTCACTCGGACCCTTGTCGATGTATTCATACGGTGTGGTGCGGTGACAGAACACGTGCATGAAAAATTGACCATCGGGTAACAACCACTCGTCAATGCACCGAAAGAGCTCGCCGTAGTTTCTCATGTGCTCGAACATTTCGATTGAGACGACTCGATCAAAGCGCTTGTCAGTTGCGAAGTCATTCATGTCACAGGCAATGACCTCGATGTTCTGAATCGATCGTTCGCTTGCCTGCTTGAGAATGAAATCGCGTTGTGAATTGGAGTTGGAAACCGACGTAATAGATGCGTTAGGGAAGTGCTCCGCGACCCAAAGCGACAGCGATCCCCAACCACAGCCGAGATCCAGGACCCGCATTCCATCCTCGATACCCGCACGTTTCACACTCAACTCAAGTGCCGCTACTTCGGCTTCCGATAAGTTGTTCGTGGCATTTGGCCAATAACAGCAGCTGTACTTGAGGTGGTCTCCCATGACGTAATAGAAAAACTCGGCCGGTACTTCGTAGTGCTGTTCGTTAGCGATATCCGGTAGAAGCGCAATTGGCGACTCGTTCATCATTGCAACGAATCGATTAGTCGTATTGGCGGCATACTCAACGTCGCCCGAGTGAATCTCTTTACGTTTCGACTCAAGCAATCTACGGATTCCAGCTCGAATTACGGTATCCGGCACAAGGCCCGATTCAGTCCAGCTCACCGCTTTAGCAGTTATGGCGCTCATTGCTACCTCCAAAAGTACTTGCAGGGGAATGTACGGACTGCACAGTGGGCCAACAATGGCCTGAGCCGCTTTGTTACATTCGCTTACAATTCGTCGCACTTTAGTTAACTATCATTGTGTCTTTGCTGGCTTTGGACTTTCTGCAGTGCGACCCGTACTTCTCTGGTTTCGACGAAATTTTCGCCTTGCGGACATTGTGAAAGTAATGTCGGTATTTTTTCTGGTGGCGTGGGCCTCTATCGCTCAATCCGCCGACATCTCTGTGCGCATGCAAGGCGGGCCCGTTGATGGCGTGCTGGTATTCCAGATCTATGACTCGCCGAACGCATTTGGCGATTTTCGTGATCCCGTCAAAGAAATCCGTACACCAATAGATGCTAGCGCTGTTTACCTGATCGATGATGTGCCCGCTGGGGTTGTCGCGGTGCTGGTCTATGTTGATGAGAATGAAAATGGTCTCATCGACAAGAACTTTATTGGCATCCCGAAGGAGGCTCTCGGCATCTCGAATAATTATCGCCCGAAAGGCCCGCCAGCTTTCAACCGGGCGAAAATCAATGTTGCTGAGGGCAGTCTGACCACCATCGATATCGAGCTTTACAAAGTACTGGGCAGACGGGGTCGCCTTGGAGTTGGCGCTGGAGTCATTGGCCGCAGCAGCCCTTACGTTGGCTCCGATACAACCGTTTTGCAACCCATTCCAGCTATCACCTACAACGGTGAGCGGCTGCAATGGCTTGGTCCAACTGTACAGTACGGCCTGGCCGGCAGCGGTTGGTGGCGTCTGGCCGCATCGGCGTCGTATCGAATCGGCGTTTATGAAGAAGATGACAGTCTGGTACTGGTGGGGCTTGGTGATCGCGACAGCACAATGATGGCTGGATTAGGATTGCGTTTCGAGGTTCCCAGTGGTGCAAATCTTTCCTTACGCTATGAGCACGACGTTCTCGACAAGATTGGTGGCGGGGCCGCCACCGCGAGGCTGTCAAAAGGATTTCAGGCCGGTGCATTTCGTATCCTGCCGCAACTGCAGGTTAACTGGTTGAGCTCAGAGCTCACCAACTACGATTACGGAGTAGCAGCGACCGCTGCCACTGTGACCCGTCCGACCTACAACACCGGCAGTTCGATCAGCTATGAGGCCGGAATCGGCACCTTTATCGAACTGACAGAGGACTGGCGCATCCTGTTGAGTGTTTCTGCTGAATTCCTGCCGAACGAAATCACTGATAGCCCGATTGTCGCCGAAGATAGCATTATCAAGGGCTTCGCTGCGATCACCTACGTGTTCTGAATGAAAAAGAGGCGAATCATGGTCAATGACGAAATGCAGTCAGGCTACGTTTATGACTGCACAGAGCTGATGGGCGAAAATTTTTCGGCCGAGTTCAAGCCCGATCTGTCACCAAAGACGATGCTGAAATTGGGTCTTTTCGGCGGCAAATACATGACGGATTGCAAAGAGGAGTTTCCGAATGACTGGTTTACCAATGCCAAACTGAGTCCAGGTGGACGTAATCCCCACCTGAATTGGTTTGGAATCAACGCCTCTCAGTCTTTGTCAGTCTGGACGAACAAGGGCTGGATTTATCCTGACGACCCGCGGGGTTGGTTTCAATGGTACTGCCGCTACTATCTGGGTCGACGATGCCCTGATGACGACCGACAAATAAAGCGATGGCGGGCCATGCGACGACATGCTTCACAGATCACATCGAACTGCGAAAAATACGATTTTTTCTGCCGCCCGCGACAGCGTCAGGCAGTATTGCATTGGGCCTATGATTCAAGGCAGTTTTAGGGAACGCCGACGGCGTTCTCGTCAGGCGGCCCGCTTGCAACCGGGCATAGAGCAGAGCATCTCGAAGAGCAAATTCGCGGCAAGCAGGAACGTATTGCCCGTCGTGTCATAGGGCGGCGACACTTCGACAAGGTCACATCCGACCAGGTTCAGTCCGAAACACCCAAGAATGATCTCAACTCCCTGCGATGCCATCAGTCCACTAGGCTCCGGCGTACCGGTCCCGGCGCGACCGACGGGTCCAGCCCGTCAATGTCGAAGCTTAAGTAAGTGGGAACATCGCCACCAAACGCATCGCGCACTTCGCACATGAGCGGCGCAAGTGACTTTTACCAGCATTCTTCTGCGGTGACCACGCGAGCACCCTGCTGCCGCGACCAATCGAAATCTTCGGAAGAGAGCTCTCGAGGCTTACGGAGTCATCAGAGGAATGCGAACTTCGAAACTTGCACCGTGATCATCGGTATCAAGCAACTTCAGCGAACCGCCATGCGCATCGGCCACCAAAGTGGCAAGGTACAAACCGAGACCGGTACCGCCAGATTCGCGTGTCCGCGATGCATCGCTACGATAAAAGGGCTCGCCGATGTGCTCAGCCTGATCTTTCGACAGGCCTGGACCATGATCCGTAACTGTCATTGCAAGTTCGTGGTCTGTCGTTGAGATCGTCAATTCCACCAGACCGTCTTCCCGGTTCGAATACCGCAACGCGTTGCCGATTAGATTTTTCAGAAGCAATGCAATCCGCGCTTCATCGATATACGCGGAAACAGGCTCGGCCGGCAGAGTGACACCGATCCGGTCCGCCTCTCTCGAAAAAAAATCATCAAGTAGTTTTTTGATCAGGCCACTAACAAGTACGTTCGTTTTGGATAACTGCGCGTGGCGGCTGTTCAGTCGCTCCGCCTCGAGCAGCGAGACTACAATTTTCTCCATCTCGACGATTTCCGCTTTCAGGCTCTCAGCATTGTCCTTATCGTCGAGGAACTCAAGTGTCAGCCGCATCCTTGACAGTGGCGTGCGTAATTCGTGGCTAATGCCAAGCAACAGGGCACGCTTTGCATCGAGCATGCTCTCGACATCGCTTGCCATCCTATTGATGTCCGTCGCGAGATCACCGAGTTGATCGCGACGTACCTTCAAAATGCGGAAATCAAAGTTGCCATGGCCGATGTGTTCGGCGCCCTCACGAATCGTCCGAATTGGCCGAAATAGCCAGGTAACGGCCGCATAGGCCAGCAGCAGAAAAGACAAGCCCAGGCCCAGGATGAGAGGGACAAGCGCTGGCCCGTCAGATACGTCCGAGATTCTCGGCGTCGAGACGACGATCTCGTAACCACTCTGTCGCATACGGAGGAAATCATGGTTGTCCAGGTTGGCGAAATCGATGCCCTGAAGTTCGTCAGCCCATGCGCCTGGATCGTCACTGAACCTGGGACTGGACGCAAAATTGAGCTGTTCAAGTCTTGGAAACGCCGGATCAGATGCCCAATCAACATCGGGGCCCAGAATACGAATGTCGACCGGGACCTTTTTCGTAATTTCAATCGCACGGTCGATGCGCGGCGGAACACCAATGTCTTCGCGCACATAATTGACGTGCAGGGACAGGTGACCGCTTATCAGCCCGCGTATTTGATCACTGTTGTAAAAGCGTTGTATTGCTTTGAACGTGCCAAATACAAACAAGCCGCCCAATACAATGAATATCAGCAGGAGGCGAAACGACAGGGAGCGTGCAAGGCGATTAGGCATCAGTCTGAGGCACACCCACGAATGAATAGCCGCGTCCCCAGACCGTCTGGATGAAGCGTGCAGGTTTGAGCGAATCGCCAAGTTTCTGGCGCAGGCGGCTAATCATGATATCAACGGATCTCGTCAGGATCGCTACATCGATGCCTCGCAATTCACTCAGAATATCGTCTCGCGAAAGTTTCCGCCCTTGCCGTCGAGCAAGAATCAGAAGCAATTCGTACTCCATCGATGTTAAGTCGACAGAACAGTCGTCGACACGCACTGATCGCGACTCTGTATCAATCGTCAATCCCTCGAAATTAAGTTCGCCTACAGTTGGACCTGCGATTTCGGATCGACGCAAAGTCGCTTGCACTCGTGCAACCAATTCACGCGGCTCAAATGGCTTGCCGATATAATCGTCGGCACCCAGCTCCAGACCCGATACCCGGTCAATCACATCGCCACGAGCCGTGAGCATGATGATTGGAATATTGCTGGTTTTACGGACCTCGCGACAAATTTCGAAACCATCCTTGCCTGGCAGCATGACATCCAGCAAAAGCAGGTCCGGCTCTTCCCGCGTCAGCTTCTTGAAGCCCTCAACTGAGTCATACGCACACACAACGTTGATGCCGTAGCGCTTGAAATACGCCTGCATCAACCCAGAGTGCTTCCGGTCGTCATCTATGAGTAGAACTTTTGCCATGGTGCAATGATAACGCGCATTAAGCATGCAAACCCGAAGCATCACTAATCGATACATTTGGAAACATTCTGAAACCCCAGCGAAACCCTTCTTGCCTCCCGCTCTGTGGAACTCTCTCCCGTCTTGATCACAGCCATCGAAAAGGGATTACAAATGAAATTCTCAAGCAAATTCTTGGTTATCTGCAGCATGCTGGTACTAGCGGCATGCGACTCAGACAACAATATTCAACCGGAACTCTTTGTCGCGCAATCACTTGCCGCGCTGAAGTTGCAGGTTCTGCATGGCTCGCCCGATGCGCCGGCAGTCAATGTACTTGTTAACGGCGGCGAAGAACTCAGCAACGTCGACTATAAGGTCGGTTCGGCATAACTGATGCTAGACGAAGGGACTTATTCAGTTCAAGTCGATGGCATTTTGCCCGGTG
>JABIUH010000110.1 GCA_018701055.1 Woeseia sp.
CAATGGTTTGTGCTTGACGCATAAACCAGCCGAACGCTAATGGCAAGAGGCCCTCGAGAGATTCCATCTGCGCGTCATCGAGACTTTCATTGATATAGATTCGTGACCATTTGCCCATTTCGAATGTTACCAAAAAGCGGATTCCAGCAAGATCTGCGTCTCCGAGCCAGCCTTTTTCAATTTCGATCAAACGATTGCCGTCACAACGCAACTTTGTTGCGCGTCCGAAATTACACGGACATGGAATTTCACAACTACAACATTCGGCAACGTTCGCTTCTAATGACCAGGTCGGGGCTGCGGCAAGCACTGATGGCGCCACGGCTGCCGCTCCCAGTACAAAATTAAAATCGCGTCGCTTCATCAACCTCTCCATCTCATGACTTGGAAGTGTTCGTTCAGCTCATTGGAGCTTAGAGGCTAATCCGCTACTCGGGCTCAACCTCAACAATCATTTCAATTTCGACTGATTGTCCTCTTGGCAATGAAGCCATGCCGACCGCTGCACGTGCGTGTCTGCCCCTATCCCCGAAAACCTCGACGATAAGATCAGAAAATCCATTGATGACGGCCGGCTGTTCGACGAAGTCCGGCGTAGAATTGACCATACCGAGTACTTTTACGACACGCTTTACTTTACTCAGATCACCCAGCATTGCTTTGAGTACCGCCAATTGATTGATTGCTGTTAAGCGAGCGCCTTCGTACCCGGTTTCGATGCTAATTTCAGCACCCAGCTTGCCGGTGATCTCGCTACCATCAGCACGTTTCGGGCCCTTACCAGCTAGAAATATAAGATTTCCGGTTCTGACGCCGTTTACATAGTTGGCTACAGGGGACGGCGGGGCCGGCAATTCAATGCCTAACTCCTTGAGCCTGGCTTCTGGATCGTAATCGCTCTGTTCCGCGGTCACTCGATCTGTGGGTATCGCTAGGATCAAAAACAGAAAAACTGACAAAAATGACGACTTATTCATGAGGCCCCTTAATTCAGATTGAGTAACACTGAAGTTTGATTTATTGAAAAATGCACTCTGTTACGGAGATTATATACGTTTCGCGATAAAGAGACGCGGCACGCAATTATCGAAATTAATCCTTACTGAGATTTCTCCCCAGAGTTAATCTCGACCCACGATTCCGCTGAGCCGATCCGTAATAATCTCATCTGCCTCAAGCATGATTCGATCGATCAGCTCCTGCACGGTTGGGATGTCATTAATCAGACCTGCAACCATGCCACACGACCAAGCGCCGGCATCCATATCGCCCTCCATCATGATGCGTGGATAAACACCTGCCACTTCCTCGATGATATCTTCGAACGTTAATTTATCACCCAGTTCCTTTTCTTTTTCAAGCAGATTTTCTACGGCCGTATTGTTCATCACTCGTTCTGTGTTTCGCAGTGAGCGCATAACCAAACGAGTGTCCAATTCGGATGCATTCACAATGGCCTGTTTAACATTTTCATGCACGGGCGCTTCTTTGGTCGCAATGAAACGCGTACCCATGTTCATGCCCTCGGCACCCATCGCCAAAGAAGCAACTAACGATCGCCCATCTGCCTGGCCACCAGAGGAAACAAACGGGATTTCTAATTCGTCTGCGGCGCGAGGAAGCAGAATCATGTTGGGAATGTCATCCTCACCCGGGTGACCGCCACATTCGAAACCGTCGATGCTTGCGGCATCACAACCAATGCTTTGTGCTTTGAGCGCATGTCGAACAGACGTACATTTGTGAATGACTTTAATTCCGGCATCTTTCAGGTAGGGCAGCACTTTGGACGGGTTGTTACCCGCGGTTTCGACCACCTTAACGCCACCCTTAATTATTGCCTTAATGATGGCCGGATAATCGGGTGTGTTAACGATCGGCAAGAACGTGACATTGACGCCAATCGGTTTGTCCGTCATGTCTTTGCAGCGCGCAATTTCATTCGCAAGATCTGCTGGAGTCTTCTGCGTCAAGCCTGTGATTATTCCGAGTCCGCCGGCGTTTGATACGGCTGCTGCAAGTTCAGCGAATCCAACATAGTGCATACCACCCTGAATGATCGGGTGTTCGATACCCAGCATTTCAGTAATTTTTGTTTTCATAACCCTAACCTATGATCTGATACGTGTAAGTAACAATCACGTTACATTTTTGCGCCAACCACTCGCAACTGACTGGTGAGTTCCGCCGCACCAGACATCTCGTGCAACATGTAAATAGGCTGTTCTTTTGCGTCGTTCTCATCAACTCCCTTGCGAAGGTCTACCGCAATACTGGGAGTAACGACGGCGCGTGTTCCATTCCATTCACGATTAACCGGGCAATGTACATGCCCACATAGCAACCCTTTGACCTGCGAATTACGACCAATTATATCGGTCAGGGCAACCGCTTCATCCGCACGCCGATAGCCACCGACATAGTGATCATCAACATCAAAAGGTGGATGATGAATAAAGAGTAGAGTTGGTCGATCCCGACCTTCACGGAGCACAGCATCCAGCCATATTTGTCGCTCTGAGCAAAACACGCCCATTCGCTCACCGTGGTCGGTGGAATCGATGCCAATCAGACGGACATCCAAGTCCTCGATCACATAGTGGAAGTACTGATCAGATTGCCAGAGATGCTCACGGTCGCCGCAACCGCGGCGCAGCGCGTCTTTGTCGTCGCGATTGCCCGGGATCACATAAAGCGGCGCGTTCAACGTCGCCAGAATTTCAAAAAGAACAGCGTATTCTTCTGGATGACCTGTTTGGGTTGTGTCACCGGTAAAAATGACCGCGTCCGGGCGCTGACCGTTGATGTCTGCAACAGTTTCCCGCAGCCAATCAGCACGTAACAGTGCCGCACTGTGGTCTGCCCCAGGCACCAACATGTGAGTGTCGCTAAATTGAGCTATTTTCATGAATTCAACTTCAGGTGAATTCAACATCGTGCCGCAAGCGGCAAATTGAATGCTCTGCTAGTCGACGATGTGATAAACGGGTGCTTTTTCCATCGTCCACTCATCTGCTTCCCGGTTGTATTGTGACAACGTGAAACAATGCCAGTCCTCATCGTCCAACTTGGGATGATCAGCTCGATAATAATAGCCAGGCCAACGGGTTTCTTTACGGAACATCGTGTGGTGTGTCACCGATTCCGACGCCAACACACGATGATGCAGCTCCCAGGCGCGTTGCAGCTGATGCAGATCCTCGGCACCGACAAAATTCATGTCTTCTTTCAGCATCTGAAGCAACTCAAGGCCTCGAGTGAGCAAAGGTTCGTTGGTTGTATAGTGCGAACTGATACCGCCGACATATTCATCCATGATTTTCTCAAGCCGTTGCAAACCCTGAATCGGCAAGATGTAACTGGGCGATACAGTACCGCCAACAATCTCGTTACGATTCACCTCGTAAGTTTCCATCGGTTTGAACACCGTTTTCTTCAGACCTTCCCACTCCGCTTCACTCGCTTTTGGTCCGTTTTTGCCCAGATCATTGATGTAGTTGACCGCGGCTTTGGCTGCAATTCGACCTTCGGCAAATGATCCGGAAGAGAATTTGTGAGCAGTGCCACCGATGGTATCGCCAGCACCGAACAATCCATCAACCGTCATCATCCGGTTGTAGCCCCATTGATACTCAGCGGGTGCATAGTCTGACGGTCCGCTGGCCCACGCCCCGGAACAAGTCGCGTGCGAGCCCATAACATAAGGTTCCGACGTGGTTAACTCGGGGTTGGTATGCTTGGGATCAATGTTCTGTGACGCCCAAACGACTGCCTGACCGATGGTCATTCCAAGAAAGTTTTCCCACCCGATGGTTTCCAAATGCGGGTCCTTGAAGGCTTCTTTCGTCACCATTCGAATAGGACCCCGGCCTGCTTTTAGTTCTTCAAGCATGGCGTGGTTTCGCAAACAGGTCGGCGTTGGATGTCGGTCGACGTAGTCGCCAACTCTCTCTTTGGTGTCCTCGTACCAGGTCGATTCGTATTCGTTGCCATACGCATTTTCGGTGTACGTCTTCAAATGCAAGAAGTAGGCGCCGACCGGACCGTAACCGTCTTTGAAACGGGTCAGAACAATGCGGTTTTCCATCTGCATCATCTTGGCGCCCGCCAAAATCGGTAGCGCATACGCTGACGCACTACTCCATGGGGCGTACCAGGTTCGACCCATGCCCTCACCAACAGAGCGAGGCTTATATATATGTGACGCGCCACCCGCACAAACAACGACGGCCTTGGCATGAAACACATAAAAATCGCCGGTGCGCACGTTAAAACCGACTGCGCCAGCGACACGATTTTCCTTGGTCTCATCCATCAACAAATGGGTGACCATTATGCGGTTGTATATTTTCGTAGCGGCTTTTCGCGCCGCTTCAGCAACAATCGGTTTGTAGCTTTCGCCATGAATCATGATCTGCCATTTGCCTTCACGCTGATAACGACCCGTCTCCGGATCGCGCATGATGGGCAGACCCCATTCTTCGAACTTGTGCACGGTCGAATCAACGTGCCTGGCAATGTCGTAGCCCAGGTCTTCACGAACCAGACCCATCAGGTCATTGCGCGCGTACCGAACGTGGTCTTCCGGCTGATTCTCATCCCACTGCATACCCATGTAGCAGTTAATCGCATACAGACCCTGGGCAACAGCGCCGCTGCGCTCAATGTTCGCTTTCTCGACACAAACAACATTGAGGTCGCGACCCCAATAACGCGCCTCATAAGTCGCGCCACATCCCGCCATGCCGCCGCCAATAACGAGGACATCTGAATCGACGTGAATGGTCTTTCTGCCGCCAAACATACCCATCAGATAACTCCCTGTTTGAGCTGATCAGGTCTCAATGCCGGCAAACTCTTTATATTGAGGGCATCAGGCTCGTGTGCAAGTTCCTGGCTCTTGAAGGCCTCCGCGCTAGGCGCCTCATATTCCGCTGGGCCTTTGATAGATCCCCAGGGAGTCGTCCGTATTGGTGATTCGAAATTCTTCTCACGACCGTCACGAAACTTCACTTTCCAGGCGATCGTTCCTTTCGCTTCCTCACGTAGAACGCGCACGCTGTGACCGAGTGGCGCAAAGTCTGCATA
>JABIUH010000350.1 GCA_018701055.1 Woeseia sp.
AGTGTGCGTTGCACTAGTAGCTGCCCCAATTAGGTCAGCAGCGGCCGTAGTCGGGGGATTATTTTAGGGTCTTGAATGCATATTGAGATGCCAGGTTGCACGTGTTCTCTAATACTAGGCAATCCTCCACAACAAGAAACACCTCAATTGGTCCAGAAAGGTCAAACGTGCCCCCTCAAACCGCCCGGTGGTTTCGGAGTAAACTACCTCGTCAAACCAGGCAATGTCCGCATCGTCGGATACTTCGATCGTACGTTCGACGGATTTGTAATTCCAGCCGCTGCCGTTTTTAAATCGACCGCCAACATAATCAATGAAGTCTGGAGTCTTCGGCCAACGCTCCCATTCATCAGTGCCCATAAAAACACCATTTTCCGTCATGTGGCCCAGATATCGCGCATTATCCCCATGGGCTGCAGCGTCATGAAAATCGTCGAGTACCGCATCGATTGCATCGGTTTTCATAGCGTTATCTCCAACAGCAACGAGCGGCAGGAACGCTGCCAGCAAAAAGAATTGTCGAACGGTCATCGAATTCTCCCAAAATCGGTTTAGGTTACTGTGCTGGCGGAGAAATAGCCTCCGACGGCCAGCGAGGTGCTTCCTTGAGTGGCCAAATGATAGTCTTCTACTATGAATAAAACACTTTTCTTATTCATTTTGACCGTGCTTGCGGGTTGTATCAGTGGGCCGCGTGCACCGGTCATTCGTATCGCGACTGATGCGACGTTCGCACCTTTTCACTATATTGATTCGCGCGGTGACCCTACTGGCTTCGACGTTGAGTTAGCTCGCGCTGTTGTAATCGATGCGGGTTTCAGGCCGGACGTCATTGTCCTGCCATACGATGAACTGTTTTCTGGGTTGCTCAATGGTACGCATGACTTGGTGGCGGCGACGACTGGCATAATGGCAGAACGGCAACTGACCTATAGGTTCAGCAGGCCATATTTCGAGACCTGCCAGGTCGCGGTTGTGCGCACAGGAATTACCGAACCGGAAGCGATTATTGATCTTGTTGGACGGAAAATTGGCGCTTCGGGCTAGGGAACATCGGCACGGGCAATGAGTTCAATTGAGGGTGTGCATATTCCTATAACAGAAGGGGAGAGCACCAACATACTTTTGCGTAGATCGGTAGGCGTATGGATTGTCGATGAATTCGATGCCGTTACGGCAGCACGAGAATCTAACGGAAGGCTGCGCGTGCTGACGGAGGGAATTGCGACAGAACAATACGGCTTTGTTTTCGCAGGTGAAAATCGAGCGCTTCAAGAGGGCTTGGATGTAAGCCTTGGTGAGATAATCGATAATGGCGCCATCGAAAATTTGCTACGGGCCCAGGGCGTTCAACGAGAGATGGACTGGCCTGTTGTCTGTATAGAATAACTAAGAATTATTGATTGCCTTGTCTATTGATACCCCTGGGCCTGTAAGTTAAACAGGCTCGCGTATTGCCCGCTAAGTTTAAGCAAGCTCTCATGGTTGCCGCGTTCGATTATTTTTCCGTTGTGTATGACAACAATCTGATCGGCGGCACGCACTGTTGAGAATCGGTGTGAAATCAGGATAGTGATTTTGTTATCGCTCGCCGAGCGAAAGTGCTCGAAGATTGCCGCCTCTGACGGCGCATCCATCGCGGCAGTCGGTTCATCCAGAACCAAAATATCGGCATCACTGCGCATAAATGCACGGGATAATGCGATTTTTTGCCATTGGCCGCCGGACAATTCGCGCCCTCCCTTAAACCATCGCCCCAGTTGAGTCTCATAGCCGTCAGGCATAGCATCGATAAATGGTGCCGCCATGCCAGTGTCCGCTGCTGCGGCCCAGCGTTCGGGATCGTCGATGTGACGTACATCGCCGGCGCCAATATTTTCGCCAACAGAGAATTGATATCGACCGAAATCCTGAAATATTACACCAGTGCGTTGACGTAAAGCCTCCACATCCCATTCTTGTAGTGGCAAACCATCTAAGCTAATACTGCCGGTCGTCGGTTCGTACAGGCGCGTCAAAAGCTTGATCAGCGTCGTCTTACCAGAGCCGTTTTCACCGACGAGTGCCAGGCTTTCACCCGGTCGAATGTGCAAAGAGATACCGTCTAGCGCATTTTCCGTTGCGCCTGGATAGGAGAACGAAACATTTTTGAATTCGAGCCCGCGACCCGGCTCTGGTCCTTGGCTCGCCTCACCGGGACGACTGAGTACGGGTTGTCCAAGGTACTCGTACAAATTCGAGAGATATAGGTTGTCTTCATACATGCCGCTGATTGACGACAAGCTAGCTGCTACCGCTGTTTGGCCCTGGCGAAATAGCAGGATGTACATTGTCATCGCACCCAGTGTTATTTCGCCGTTTATGGTCGCAATAACAATCCAAACATAGGCGCCGTAGAAGGCGACCGTAGAAATGATTCCGAGTAGAAATCCCCAGGTGTCACGGCGCAACGTAAGGCGCCTGTCCTCAACAAACAGCGCGTCAAAAATATCTCGGTATCTCTGCAGTAGTCGCGGACCCAGTTGGAATAGCTTGACCTCTTTAACGCTATCCTCGCGGGCAATGACCGTTTCCAGATACATCTGCATGCGGAACTGAGGCGACCGCCAGCGGAACAATCTAAAGGCATCGCCGGAAAACTTCGCCTCCGCGAAAAACGACGGTAGACCCGCACACAGCAGAATCAGAACCGCCCAAGGCGAGAACGCAAATAATAATACGGCATAGCTGGTTAGCGAGATGGCGTTCTGCACTAGACCGAAAGTCTTGGTTACGAGGCTCAGTGGACGACTCGAGGCTTCGCGTCGAGCTTGATTCAGCTTGTCGTAGAATTCTGAATCTTCGAAATTCGTCAGTTGTAATGTCAATGCCTTCTCAAGGATCATGACATTGACGCGATGCCCAAGGCGTGCGCGAAGCAATGATTGGCTGGCCGATATACCCCGTTGACTGGCGGCAACAATGACGACAATCACCGCCTCCAACGCCAGTAGCCATAATACCGATAGGGTATCTGGCGATGCAGAGTTCATTGCCTCTACCACGCCGTCAACAATGAGTTGCCCAACGTAGGCGATCGCCGCTGGCAGCACACCCGCTATGATGGTCAGGACTGCAAGAACCAGGGTCAGTGTCCGACTGGTTGTCCAGACTAAATCGAGCGCACGTCGGCTATAGCCGAACACACCGAGGGCGCGGCGCCAAAATCCTACAGACATGGGTTCTTCGTCAGTCGTTGTCACGGAACTCAAACTTCATCTTGTTGTGTATCTTGAATTTGAGGAATCGTATGTGGTGACTAATTCGTCAAATTCAATATTGCTCGCTTTTTTCTACTGCTTCACTCGCTTCCATCCAGCTCCATTCGAGGGTCTCTATATCGACCTTTATTTGTGCCTGTTCCTTAGAAAGCGCAGCGAGCTCCTCTTGCCGGGTTGAGTCTGCGTAGAGCGCTTCATCCGCCAATCGTTCTTCCAGGGCCTGCAGCTCGCTCTTCTTTTTTCCCAGTTGATCTTCAATCTTACGTACTTTGTCGGTCAGCGGTTTAAGCCGTTGTCGACGTTCGGCATCCAGACGCCGTTTTTCCTTTTTGTTGAGTTGGCGTGTCGGCGTGGCTTCAGGCGCGACGTCGCTCTTCATGGAGTCGTTCGCCGCTTCTTGTTCCTTCAGCCATGCCGGGTATTCATCGAGGCTTCGATCGAACCGATCAACAATGCCGTCATGCACAATGAGCAATTCATCGCAGACTGAACGAAGCAGGTGACGATCATGTGAGATAACCACCAACGCGCCGCTATATTCTATGAGTGCCATGCTCAAGGCCTGCCGCATTTCCAGATCAAGGTGATTGGTCGGTTCATCTAACAATAAAAGATTGGGCGCCTGGCTGATCATCAATGCCAGAACAAGACGCGCTTTTTCTCCACCGGAGAACGGCGCAACCGGTTCGAATATTCTTTCGCCGCTGAAACCAAAGCGCCCGAGAAAGCTGCGTTGCTCCGCTTCTCGATCGTCAGGACGATACCGACGCAAATGATCAATTGGGCTTTCTTCAGGACGTAGTAAATCAAGCTGGTGCTGAGCGAAATATCCGATTTTCGTGTCTTTACTCAGGATTCGTTCGCCAGATAGCAAGGTGCTACCCGTCGATAGTGCTTTAACCAAGGTTGATTTACCGGCGCCATTTACACCTAACAGGCCGATTCTGTCGCCGGCCGAAATGTTCAGTTTAATGTTGGTTAGAACCGGCCCGTCGTTGCTGTCCGTGTAACCGGCCGCCGCGTCCATTAAATTGAGCAGATGTTGCGGTTGCTTTTTCGGTTCGGCAAAGTGAAATTTGAATGGAGAATCCACATGTGCTGGTGCAATTACTGTCATGCGCTCGAGCATCTTCAAGCGGCTTTGGGCTTGACGCGCCTTCGATGCTTTATATCGAAAGCGATCGACGTAACTCTGAATATGCTTGATTTCTTTCTGCTGTCGCGAATGCATTGCGTGCTGTAGCGCGAGATGTTCTGCCCGAAGCTTTTCGAACTGGCTGTAGTTGCCGGTATAGGTTTGTACACCTTCATTTTCTATATGGGCGATACGCGTGCAAACCTGATCGAGAAAATCCCGGTCATGTGATATGACTAAGAGAATACCTTCGTATCGCTTTAGCCAGCGCTCAAGCCAAAGGATCGCGGGGAGATCCAGATGGTTGGTTGGCTCGTCGAGCAACAAAAGGTCGGAGCGGCACATAAGTGCCTGCGCCAGATTTAAACGCATTCGCCAACCGCCGGAAAACGCGCGAACAGGTTTCCGAATGTCGTCTGCTGCAAATCCTAATCCGTGCAGCAGACGTGCGGCGCGCGCTTCTGCGCTGTACCCGTCAATGGTCTCGAGCCGCTCATAAAGTGTGTGCACTTCGGCTTCGCTATTTTTCTCATCTTCAGCTGCAGCAATCGCGGTTTGTACCTTCCTAAGCTCAGGATCGCCATCCATGACATAGTCAATTGCAGAGCGGGAGCTGTCGGGGCTTTCCTGAGCTACATGTGCAATTTCCAGGCCTACCGTCATATTGAGGGTGCCATCGTCAGGCTCTAACTCGCCCAACAACATAGCAAACATCGTCGATTTCCCACTGCCGTTCGCGCCAATCACGCCCATGCGCTGGCCAGCGTGTGCTTGGAAGGTAACGCCACTTACGAGCAGTTTGCGTCCGCGTCGAAGGCTAATTTTACTTAGGTTAAGCACAACAAATTCATTACTAGTCTATGAGCAACACTGTTGTGTTCTAGACAACTGCATCGAGCCGCGCTTTTAGCGTCGCGACCTCTTCTTCAAGTGCGGCTACGCGTTGCTCTAATTCGGCGGTGGTTGTGCGGCTGTCTGAGCGCGCGCCCTGATTCACGGCGGCATCGGCAGCATGTTTCTCAAGATCAACAGGTCCTGAGAATAAATGCATGTACTCGGAATCTTTGCGGCCAAGCGTCCGAGGCAATTGGACAACGGTTGGATCTCCTTCGTTGTTCATCAACTCGTTTAATCCAACGACGACAGAATCGTTGTCCGCGAATTCGAATAGTCGACCACTGCGAGCCCTGATCTCTCCGGGTGTCTGCGGGCCGCGCAACAAAAGCAAACAAACGATTGCTAATTGAGCTGGGTCAAACTGAAGCTCGCTATAGCGCGTATTACAGAATCGATGTACGAATTTTTCCGCTCTGCTTTTGAAGTTCTCTTCTTTGCGAGTGAGGTTCTGTATTTCGAGGCTTCGTAGCGTTTTTTGTAACTCACCCAATTGGAGCGCCATGATAGGGTTGCGCCCGGACCTTTGGTTACAGGCGTTAAGCAATGCATTTAGAGTCAAAGGATACTGGCTTGGAGTGACTATTGATTTTTCAATGAGGCAACCGACGATGCGGGCCTCAATTTCGTTCAGGTTGGGAGTCACGCGAATTCCTTATGTTTCGATAAGCGGCAGCATAACAAAGTCGCGGTCTGGCGGTACGGATGGAAATACCTGTATTTCGGGTCATGGTATAATCTCAGATCGACCGACGCCGCAGAAGCGTCCAGATACAGATCAATCATCGGCATATTCTTGCCGGTAAGGAAACGAATATGAAGTTGCACCGAATTATCGTGGGGTTC
>JABIUH010000043.1 GCA_018701055.1 Woeseia sp.
CACAGCGGTGGCAGTGCGCTGGGAAGAGAGGCTGGAGACGGCGATCTCGACCACGGCGGTGGTTTTTCGGGACATTCATCCTGACCAAGCGGTGGCGTATTGGCAAAGTGGTGAACCGGTCGACAAAGCAGGTGGCTATGCCATTCAGGGCCTGGGCGGCATGTTCGTTACAGGAATCGAAGGCAGCTACTCTGGAGTCGTTGGGCTGCCCGTTTTTGAGACGGTCAAACTACTGGAAGTTGCTGGCATTCGAGCATTGCCTGCACGAGCGAGAACATGACGGAAGAATCGCCCAAAGAAGAAATCTTAATCAACGTCACGCCGCGTGAGGTTCGGGCAGCATTGCTTGAGAATGGCATCTTGCAGGAAGTGACTATTGAGCGTGCTGCGCGGCGCGGCATCACCAGCAACATATATAAAGGCAAGGTGTCGCGAGTGTTGCCCGGCATGCAGGCAGCGTTCATCGATATTGGGCTAGAACGAACCGCTTTTTTGCACGCGTCAGATATCGCGAAAACTAATTCCGGAAGCACCGGTGCCGAGCAAGCACCCGACATCAAAGACCTGGTGCGTGAAGGTCAGGACGTCCTGGTGCAAGTCCTCAAAGACCCGCTTGGTACGAAAGGTGCCCGGCTCACGACCTTCATCACACTGCCGTCGAGATTTCTGGTGCTACTTCCGATGGGGAGCGGCGTTGGCATATCGGCACGCATCGAGGATGGGTCAGAGCGTGATCGCTTACGAGCCGACCTCGAGGACATCCTGGCCGAAGACAAGCGACCGGATGGCGTCATCGTACGCACGGCAGCTGAAGGTGCTAGCCGTGACGCCCTACGTGCGGATCTGGCTTTCCTAAGAAAGCTGTGGTCCGCCATTCAGGTTCAGTGCAGCAAAGCTCGTGTAAAAACACTGGTACACGAAGATCTACCGTTACCGATTCGCGTATTGCGTGACATGGTTACGAGCGATGTTGAACGCATACTCGTGGACTCAGCACCCGATTTCGAGAAAATGAAGACGTTTACCGAAAGCTTTTTACCAGAATTGACTCCAATGCTTGAACACTATCAACACCGCCGACCCATTTTTGATTTGCACGGTACAGAGGATGAAATAAAAAAAGCGTTAGGCCGCAGCGTATCGATGAAATCAGGTGGTTATGTCATTTTTGATCAAACCGAGGCGATGACCACTGTAGACGTCAATACAGGTGGTTTTGTTGGTCATCGAAACCTTGAGGAAACGATTTTCAGAACGAATCTTGAGGCTGCCGTTACCATTGGACGCCAACTTCGACTCCGTAACCTTGGCGGGATCATCATTATCGATTTTATCGATATGGAGGAGGAGGATCACCGGCTGCGGGTGATGCAAGTGCTAGAGCAATCGTTAACGCGGGATCACGCACGCCATCAGATCATGCCAGTTTCGCCGTTGGGCCTTGTCGAAATGACACGCAAGCGAACGCGTGAAAGTCTGGGTCATGTGTTGTGTGAGGACTGCGATCATTGCGACGGTCGTGGTTTTATCATGGCGCCTGCTACCGTGTGTTTCGAAATTTTTCGCGAGGTCATTCGCCAACATCGCCAGTTTGAATTTGACGAGGCGCTGGTGTTGGCGCATCAGGACGTCATTGAGCTTCTTCTTGATGATGAGGCGAACACTTTGGCAGAAATCGAAAGCCAAATTGGCAGGTCCATCCGCTTGCAGCCCGAATCTTTGTATTTAAAAGATCAATTTGATGTCGTCTTGATTTAAGGACTTCTAATTCGTTATTTCAGTGCGATCCGCTGGCCAACGTAAAAAACGTATTGTCATATTTATGAATAAGTATTTGCAAAAACTAATCAAGATCCTCGCCTATTTGGGCGCGGGTACTGTGATTGTTCTTGCAATCGCCGTCGGCATATTTCGTCTGATGTTGCCGCGCCTACCTGAATACCAGGATGAGATTAAGGATTGGGCCAGCGCGGCGATCGGTCTGGATGTCCAATTTTCAGGCATGAATGCTCGTTGGCGCCTCAGCGGGCCAGAATTGAGTTTTTTTGACGCCGCCCTGCAGAGAATCGATGGTGGCGAGAGTTTGATTCAGGCGGCGGAAGTTAGCATTGGCGTCGGGTTTTTCAGGCTGATCTCGGATCGCGAGCTGGTCGTAGATCGTGTCAGCATTCGTGACACAGCGATCGACGTTAGACAGGACGAGCGAGGCGTGTGGTTAGTGCAGGGCGTCTCCCTTGAAGAGTTTCTGGGTGCTCGCGAAACAAGTACAAGTTCCGGCGGTGAAGTCGAAATCGTCGGGCAAAATATTGCGGTTCAGTATGAACACCCGGAGTCTGGTCAACTTGTGTCGTTCAACGTCGATTCGTTCAACGTTAAGCGTGGACAAAGCGAACTCATGCTTAAGGCAGAGATTGGCCTGCCGAGCGAGTTTGGCGATCGCCTCGAATTATCTGCCAGCCAACTCGACGCAGACTTCGATGACAGTACCTGGCGGTTCTTCGTCGAGGGCGAAAGCCTGAATATGAGCGGTTTCTCCCGCCTACAGCCGGTAGGTTTGCCAGAGATAGACTCTGGGACTGTTGAGCATCTAAACCTTTGGGTTGATGTCGCCGATGGTGTGATTCTAAGTGCTACGGCAAATTTGATTGTGACCAATGTGCACGCGCGTGGGCCTGGAATTTTGGCGCCGTTCGGAGTGCGCGGTGTTTTCGAGTTTTCATCTGAGGCCAATGGCTGGGTGCTCGGCGCCAATCAATTGCGCTTCTCTACCGTCAACGGCGATTGGCCAGAATCTGAATTGCAACTGCGCGTCATTAACAATGAGGACGGCTCCATAGATGGCTTGCGAACCAGCGCGTCCTATTTCGATTTGAATGACCTGCGCTATGTCACGGCGTGGTTGCCAAAAGAACGGCGCGATTTGTTTGCTCAATACAATCTGATTGGTGTGCTTCGTGATGTCAATGTTGAGCTAGCCAATTTGCAATCGGGAGATCCAGAGTTTGATGTTTCTGCGGACCTTCGTTCTGCCGGTGTTACGGCAGTTGACTCACGTCCGGGTATTGAAGGATTCAGCGGCAGAGTTCGTGCAGATCGCGATGGTGGTCGAGTTGAAATCGAATCAACTGATCTTGCTATATCGATCAGCGAGCATCTGGCGGATCCGTTGCTGTTGGATGATGCATTCGGTACGGTTATTTGGCGGCGAAATCGCGATGGCATGATTGTGTTGTCAGACAGCGTGCGGGTTCGTAACGCCGAGTTTGACAGCCAACTAAGTCTGCAGCTTGGGCTGCCCGACGGCGACGCGGCACCCGTTATAGATTTTGAGAGTAGCTGGAGTGTCTACGATGTGAGTGCAATGCATCGTTACCTGCCGTTGAAAATTATTACGCCGCAATTGCGGAAGTGGTTATCCGATGCGCTAGTGTCCGGACACGTTACACGGGGTACCACTCGTTTTAGCGGCGCATTGGACCAGTTTCCGTTCGATGACGGTCA
>JABIUH010000137.1 GCA_018701055.1 Woeseia sp.
AAGACAGGCAACTAACTCTGCTCACTGACCATAGTATGGACGATGAACTTGCCGCTGCGATTAATGATTATCAGGAGCGTGATGGATACGATGTCATTGTCGTGCAAGCATCTATTAATCACCTGCTCATAGTCAACGATCCGACAGCTATGCGCGCCTTTGTGAAAACCGCGCTGGAACGAGTCGGAGATAGCGCATTCGTCATGTATCAGGTGCACCGCACACTGCTGTGGGCTGGCGATACCGACGGCGCCAGCAAACTTGAAAGGATAATTCTATCCAGTTATTTACTGGAAGTTAGTCGATTTATGGTGAGGTTGCGACTGGCTTGTGCTGAAAACAGAACTTCCGATGCGACGCACATTTACGAAACTATCCTTGCACAGCATCCAGATATTTCAACAGCTTGGATTGTCCGCAGCATCATGGGTCGGCAGGGGAAAGCATTCGATTCATTGATCGGCCTCGACAACCCTGTCGATCTTTCGCAGCTGAGCGTCTTCTTGAACTATGCATACTTCGACGCCCGGCTGTTCCCGAATTTGTTATCGCTATTGGAATCACAGGGCATAGAACCACACAAACCACTGGCAATTCCGTATCGTTGCAAGATTTAGAAGTTGCTGATTCGCAGTCAATCGAGTCAAAAATGTATCAGAAAAGGGTCAGATCTATTTGATTCAAAATGGAACTGACCGAAGCGTCAAATGTGACCTATGGTAATAATAAATCTGACCTCTTTTAGGGTATCTTTTTGATTTTTTCAAGCGAAACAGACTGAATAATATTGTGCGAGTATCTAAACCTCTGATTCAAACACGGTACTTAATTGATAGTTGGTCAGTTGTTACGCAGTAAATCCTGGGTTGCGCGGTAACCCTGCTCAATAGCACCTTCAGTCATCGCTTGTGCGCCCGCATCAGAATTCGCCATCGCTATGCGACCAAACCGTTGTCTGCCTTTAAGCCATAGTTGGCGCTCTTCCGGAAAAGGATCACTAAACCAATTCAGCCCACCTGTTTCGTAGTTGTAGCCCACCGTGTAGCCATGTGGCCAGCGATTCACCGTAATAGCTTTAATATCCCGCGCCGGATCGAACCCACCGTCGCCCAACATCGCTCCCAGCTGTTCACGAATTTTTTCCTCGAAAGTAGCAAAAGAGGTGCCAAGAAGATCGTACCGACCGGCCCGAAATTGTTCGACGCCGCTTCCTTCACCAGACAGAGGGATACGGTACATATGGACCGTCATGGGCTCGCCTGGAGATCGTGGTGCTTCGTAGTCGGCGAATCGCAGCGGATAGGTCAATCGTACATCACAAAAATAACTGCCTGGGCAATACGCCGCAAAAACTCCCAGCTTTTCAAATGCCTTCCAGTTGTCCACCAGTACGTTAGTTGATACCAACGGCATGCGGATTGTCTTTCTCAATGCTTCTTTCTGTTGCGTCGGAATTTCCGGGCACAGGTGCGGAATGATGGAGTGGTAACAGGCCATCACAACGTGACTGGCACGCACCCGACTTGCTGCACCATCCTGGATATAAGTCACTTCGACCTTTTTCGCGGTCTCGGGGTTTCCCAGGTGACTCACCCGCGCGACGGTAGAGTTCAGCCTGACACGGACTGGTGATTGCGGGCGGTCAAGCTCACCGTAATCAAATTTCGCCGCAACGATATCGTGCATCGAATGCCCGGGTGCGACCGCCGGAATCATTTGACGAACAAGCAAGCGAGCCACAGACGCGTTCCCATCTGGAAAATGAAAGTCTTCTTTGTAACTGTGTTCTTCTGCGCCGTTGTTACGATCTATGTCGTCGTCCAACCCAAGTCCGGCGCCGCCGGGTAAGCCATAGCGGAATGCAGCAATGGCAGGTGCTAAGTCCGTGCCAGTGCCCATGTATCCACCGTGCCACATCCAGAAAAAATCGATCACCTCGCTACTAGCGTCGACGTACTCCTGTAAGAAATCTGTGTAAGACGTCGAACGCACAATAGACAGCTTCTCTTCCCGTGACTTTCCCTCGAGGTAATTTACCTTGTCACAAAATAACGATAAGATTTGCTGCTGTGCGCCTGTGGACAATGGCGTCTGATCTAAGTATGCGCGCACCGCATCCGGATCGCCGACAGTGTTTTCCAATTCGGCAGGTATCGTCACATATGCGTCTTGTTGTTCGCTCAATGGAATGCTGGGATCACCTGCAACTAGC
>JABIUH010000308.1 GCA_018701055.1 Woeseia sp.
AACACCATCTTCGCTGGCTCGCTTCAATGCATGCCGCTTGAACTCGGGGCTGTATCGCTTGTATTTCTTCTTCGTCATGGAACACCTCCTCGCGCATTATCGCGCACATTTTAAGGTGTCCACCAAACCGGGGCTGGACTATAAGGCCGATCTCTTTTGGACTGAATATTCAATTTTTGCTGTCTGTTATCGACCACTACCGATCATTTCCCTGCAGTAAGAGCTGAAGTCTGGGGCCAACCTCACTGAATCCGTTTTTCCGATAGAAAGAGACAGTACGGTTCCAGCGTGGCACATCCGGCGCCCCAACTTCTAATCTTCCCCACTTTCGGTCGCGCGCAAATTTGATTGCCTCCTCAATCAAGTTTCGCCCAACCCCATCAGTGCGAAATTGAGAGACAACGTACAGCTCAGCAATCTCGCCAAACTTGCCGCCAGCGTAAATCGCCTCACATTCGTTAAGTGTCAGGACACCGGCCGCCCCTTGCTGATCATCTTCGGCCAGTAAAGCCCATACGCCATTGCGCTCCGATAGAATTGTCATGGTGGACAATTTAATTTCATCCCTCGTCGGCGGCTCGCTCCCTGTTAACGTCAGTTCTGAAAGTAGAGCGTGGACAAGATCTGTGACAGTCTCAGCGTCGGAGACTTGCGCCATTCTTATATTGAGACTCACAGTAATTCCTTAACTTTGACGATTGGTCACATTGTAGGGTTGAATGACCGCGTACGTGCTTCAAATAGTCGCATGAGTGGAAGCTTTGGATCACATATAAAGACCTTTGCTGATGCTACCTCAATATCTGTTCTCAGCCGTACAGCTATCGATTATTTGCAGTTGGAACGTCGGGGAACTCAGGCCGCTTCGCGTCGAATCAAACTACAGACGCGGTCAATTTCTGACTCTGTATTAAAATAGTGGACCGACGCTCGTGCCAGCGCTGCAATGTTCCGTGGTCCCAAATCAAGTCGTGCCGATGATTGCTCGGTGACCGATATGTTGACTTGTTCGCTGCGGAGTCGTCGAGCAAGTTGAGAGGGTTGCTCCAACGTACTTTCAAAAGTGACAATGCCACACTTTCTTTCCCCGAGATCACGAACCGTTACACCATCAATATCCGAGAGTTTCGCACGCAGGCAGCCTGCCAAATGAGAAATGCGATTTTCTATGTTGGGCAGACCAATCTCCATTGCGTAATCTAAAGCCGCAACCAACCCCACACGACCTGCAACATAAGATTCCCAGTTTTCGAACCGCCGTGATCCAGAAGCGACTTCGTAGGTATTTTCTCCAGTCCATGTTGCGGCACGCATATCGATAAATGGTGGGTCGAGATCATCAAGAATTTCGCTGGAGACATACAAGAAACCAGTGCCACGCGGACCTCTAAGAAACTTTCGCCCAGTTCCTGACAAAACATGGCAACCAATTTTAGAAACATCAACATCAAGTTGACCGACCGACTGGCAGGCATCAAGAACGTACGTTAGACCGTGTTCACGAGCGAAGCGACCCACCTCTTCGGCCGGGTTGACCAGACCACCCTGTGTCGGCACATGGACAAGATTGATCACCCGCGTCTTAGGCGTCAGCAATGCAGGAAGTGCGTCGACGTCGATTTGTCCTGAATCATCGGACGGTGCGATATCAATACAAACGCGGCGCCGCTTCGCTAGTTGCAGAAATGATAAGTAGCTAGAAGCGTACTCTGCTGCATGCGTGATTATTCGGTCGCCCTCACTTAACGGCAGTGCATAGAAAGCCATATCCCATGCTCGGGTCGCATTCTCGATAATCGCGATTTCTTCAGGCTGCACGCGCAATAATTCACCAAATCTTACGTATAGACTTGCCAAAGCATCATGACTGGCCGCAGCCGCTTCGTAACCACCAATATCACGCTCTAACGCTAAGTGCTGTGTGGTCGCGTTGAACACTGGATCAGGCATCAACGACGCGCCGGCATTGTTAAAGTGAATCAGGTTGCTACAAGCAGGTGTGTCGGCTCTCAGTTGAGCAAGCTTTTCGTCGGTTATAGTCAAGATTGAATTCGGCTTTTGGATGCAAACTCGGATACTACCGTCAAATCGGGGCCATCTCTAAGCACTTAGAATTCCCGTGTGCGTCAAAAGCGACCGTACATGGATCAATTACGAATCAAATACTGCTCCGACGGCCGCTTCCGGGAGTCGAGCAGACATTCAGGCCAGCCAGGATCACCGAATCTTCATTCTAGATCTCTGTAACTTTTGGTGCGCTGCGGATCATCGTATAAATTGGATTTCTTCAGTTCTACGTCAAGCCATTCGACGAATGATCGTGTAAAAATTCCGCCAATTTTCATACTTTCATAGGAGTTCCGTATTTGAGGCGAAAGCAAGATCTTTTGCTGCATTAGCGCAACGCGAGCATTCAGAAACTCCTCATTAATATACCCTTCCCGGTACTTGTCATAGGCCTCTTCTAAAGTCATCAAGTGTGAATAAATACTGTCAGACATGAGATCTAACTCTCGCTTGGTCAACTCCTCACCATCTAGCACCTTATGCCAAGCGATACCGGCGTCTTCGTTGTTCACATATACCAATGCAAGCTCTCTATAACCGGTGGTTATCGATTGGACACTTTCCACTCGCTGTTCTGCTGTGTTTGTCTGAACTTGATAGCCGACATAAATCAGAGAAAACACGACTGCAAAAGCGCCGATAATCTCGGCTAGCAAGGCGTACTCTTGGAGTGTTTTCTTCAAAGCGTCTCTTCCTGAAAAATTAAACAGCGGCAGCAAGGTTGGGCAGCAGAGGTCTGCTTTGGGAAAAAGCGGTATGAAAACGGCTGGTAGCGTCTTTGCGAGGAGCCATAGGCGACGAAGCAATCCATGCAATTCATCGAAGTATAGATCGCGTCGCTACGCTCGCAATGACTAAATTGGAGATTTCACACAGCTTCGTCCCGAAGCCGACCTCTTACCTGATGGTATCCGACTGTAGACTTCCGATCACTAAATTGTTGCTCGCGAGCAATCAATTGTAGTCGCGCATACGTAGCTTTGTAGCGAAGAGCTGTTTATCTACTACTTCCAAACTTTGTGTACTATTCCCGATATTGCTGCAGGTACACAAAGGCCTAATCGTTGTGCCACAATATTGGCTGAAATATGTGCAGCTCGCGCCGAAATGCATGATTTACTAGACACCATTCGCATGCCTCTCACAGCTCACCTTTGTTCTGTGGCCAGCATGACAATTAAAATCAAGAGAACGCATGATTAAGAACAATCGATCACAACACGCACTCGCTCTCGCAGCAACTCTCACTGCATTCTGCACAATTGATTTGGCGGAGAATTATGCGCGCGCAGCAGCTACCGACTCACCCAAAACGATATTTATCATCATGGATGGTATTCCAACCGATGTAGTCGAATCCGTTCCAACGCCGAACCTCGATGACATCAGCGGCAAGGGAGGTTTTGCCCCCTCGTTCGTTGGAGGTGAGATCGGTGGCCCATCGGAAAGCCCAACGGTTTCAGCTGTTGGGTACCAAAGCCTGTTGACCGGAACCTGGGCCAATAAGCACAACGTGTGGGATAACGACGTTGATGAACCGAACTACGCCTATTGGGACATATTTCGAATAGCGAAAGCCCATGATTCGACACTATCTACTGCGGTCTTTTCAACCTGGACCGACAATCGAACCAAGCTGATCGGCAACGGCCTGACTGATGCGGGTGGCGAAAAATTGGATTACTACTTTGACGGACTTGAGCTCGATACTGACCGCTTTCCGCACGACTTCCTCGGCAATTACATTGGCGACATCGACAAAGAAGTCGTAAAAGACGCGGCTCGATACGTTCGCAAGAACGGGCCGGACCTCGCCTGGGTCTATTTGGAATACACGGATGGTGTTGCACATGTATTCGGCGACAGTGAAGTTCTGCATGCGACCATTCAGACAATGGATGCACAGGTCGGCGATATTTGGTCGTCAGTGCAATACCGGCAAGAAACATTTGACGAGGATTGGCTAATTATCGTCACTACCGATCATGGACGAGATGCGAATTACGGCAGAAATCATGGTGGGCAATCGGCGCGAGAACGAGCAACCTGGATTGTGACTAACAGTGACCGACTCAACGAACGTTTTGAAAACACGCCCGCTATCGTCGATATTCTTCCATCGATCGCCCAACACATGAATCTCTCCATGCCGGCGTCAATACAAATTCAACTCGATGGGCAGTCTTTCATCGACTAACTAAGGCTCGACAATGGCCAAAGATCCAAAACAACCACGCAACATCGACCGCAGACAATTTATACAGTCTGCAAGCTTGGTCCCGGCGGGACTCGCATTGAGTGGCTGCGCGACCGATTCCGTTAGACAACAAGCTTCGGCGCCACAATCTGCCACCACAATGATGGGGCATGTTGCGCCCTCTCTCGATACCGTCCGCGTTGCGGTAATCGGGGCCGGCAGACGAGGTACGACGATATTGAGACTCCTCTCTGATCTCGATGGCATAGAGCTCAAAGCAATCTGCGATCCCTACGAGCCCGCAATTGCCAACGCCAAAAAACTGCTCACAGAACTTGGTATTGCAATGCCGGATTTCTACGCTTCCGGCGATCACGCCTACAGAGAGATGCTGGAACGCGACGACATCGATGCGGTGTTCATCCTCACCCCGTGGTCATGGCACACGCCGATGGCGACGGACACCATGTTGGCCAACAAACATGCGTTCGTCGAAGTACCTGCAGCCCAAAACCTTGATGAATGTTGGCAATTAGTCGAAACGTCGGAACAAACACGCATGCACTGCATGATGATGGAAAACGTCTGCTATGGCCGCGACGAGTTAATGACACTGAATATGGTTCGGCAGGGTGTTCTCGGCGAACTCTTACATGGAGAGGCAGCTTACATTCACGAACTGCGTTGGCAAATGAAGGATATTGAAGAGGGCACTGGATCCTGGCGAACCGATTGGCATACCCGGCGCAATGCCAATCTTTACCCCACCCACGGTCTCGGTCCGATTGCGCAATGCATGAATATTAACCGCGGCGATCGATTCGATTATCTAAGCTCCATGTCCACTCCGGCCATGGGTCGAAAGCTTTATGCGGAACGGGAGTTCCCCGCCGATCATCCACGCAATCAGGCAAACTATGTTTGCGGCGACATGAATACCTCACTAATCAAGACGGTCAGAGGTCGTACGATTATGGTGCAGCACGACACAACCACGCCAAGACCGTATACAAGACACAATCTGGTATCCGGAACGAATGGCGTATTCGCTCGCTATCCAAATCGAATTGCGCTCGACTCAAATCCGCTTGGCGCCGACGGTGAATTTCATGAGTGGCAGCACGACATGACACCTTGGTACGAACACTATGAGCATCCGTTATGGAAATCGCTGGCAAATGATGCCGCTGCAAGCATCGGACATGGAGGTATGGACTTCGTGATGCTCTGGCACATTTTCTTCTGCCTGCGAAATGGTCTGACAATGGATCAAAACGTTTATGACGCAGCTGCCTGGTCTGCAGTCGTCGCGCTCAGTGAATCCTCCATTCGCAATCGCGGCGATGCACAAGACTTTCCGGATTTCACTCGGGATGCATGGAAAACCGCAACTCCGCTGGCAGTAATGGAGCACGGCGCTGAGGCCTGATCTTAAGTCAGTTCTGCGGAGCTTTCGATTACCCAGCGCTGCTAAGTCCGCCGAGCCGTTCGGCAGCGGGCATATAAACGACACCTACCTGGTTGAAGTCAGCGACGACGATACGCGCTACGTACTACAACGAATTAATCGGAATGTGTTCCCTGACCCTGTTGCCATCATGGAAAACGTTGCTCGCGTGACTGCGCACGTTCAATCGAAAGCCGCGAAATGCCAAGTACTCGAACGTCAATCTAACCTCCATGTAATCAGTACGTACGATGGCAATGCCTATTATCGAGATTCGGATAGAGAGTATTGGCGGCTGTGGCCGCACATCGAA
>JABIUH010000246.1 GCA_018701055.1 Woeseia sp.
GAACTGTCGATTGAGGCCGGTATTCCTCCTGGTGTCTTAACGGTCGTTCCAGGCGACGGGCCCGAGGCCGGAGAAGCGCTCGGCATGCATCCGGATGTCAATGCGATCTCATTCACCGGCTCGACGGTCATAGGACGGCGGTTTCTGGAATATTCAGCGCGGTCGAATCTGAAACGTATTGTCCTCGAGCTTGGCGGCAAGAATCCCTGCGTCGTTCTCGACGACGCCGAAAACCTCGACTACGTAGCCGAGCATGTTGCACAAGCCGTTTTCTGGAATATGGGCCAGAACTGCTCCTCCAACTCCAGACTGATCGTGCAAAAAGGCATCAAGAATCAGCTACTCGAAAAAGTTATCGAGAAAGCGGCGGACTGGCGCACCGGCTACCCTCTTGACCCTGCCAACAGGCTCGGCGCCATGAATACGAAGGAACACTTCAACAAGGTGATGGGCTACATCGACATTGGCAAGAAAGATGGCGCCTCAATAGTTCTGGGCGGACAGTCCCTGGAGATCGGCGACGGTATTTACATCGAGCCGACTATTTTTGACGGCGTCAGTCGCGAAATGCGAATCGGTCGCGAGGAAATTTTTGGTCCGGTACTCTCGGTCATCGAGGTCGACAGTCCGACAGAAGCAATTTCAATCGCAAATGACACCGACTACGGCCTGCAGGCATCGTTGTTTACGTCAAATGTGAAACAGGCACATCGGATGGCGCGCGATCTGCAAGCCGGTACGGTAACGGTCAATTGCTATGGCGAGGGTGATATTTCGACGCCCTTTGGCGGCTACAAACAATCCGGATTCGGCGGACGTGACAATTCGCTGCTTGCACACGACCAATATTGCGAAACGAAGACCATTTGGTACGATTTGAGCGATAACGATCAGGATGCTGATCTTAGCTAAACTCTAGCTGGACACATTAGGAATAAAAACAACATGGATTACCGAATTCTAGGGCGAACTGGCATTCAGGTCGCACCTCTGGCACTGGGCACCGACAACTTTATGGACCCGACGCCGGCCGACGAATCTGCTCGCATTCTCGAAATGGCGCTCGACGCCGGTATCAACCTCGTGGATACGGGAGATACTTATGCTAATGGCGCCGGCGAAAAGATCATTGGCGAAACCGTCAAGAAGCTAGGAAAACGAGACCAGGTTCTTATTGCTACCAAGGTTGACCATGGTCAAAGACGACCAGGATTCAGTGTCGACGATCCGGATCAATTTGGCCCCAACGATCATGGCCACACTCGCCTTAACATCATTCGCGCCTGCGAGAACTCGCTAAAGCGGCTGCAAACGGACTACATCGATCTGTATCAGATTCATCGCCCCTCGCCGACTATTCCATGGGACGAGCAATTGTCAGCGCTCGATAGCCTCGTTACACAAGGGAAAGTTCGCTACATTGGTTGCTCGACGCACCCGGCGTGGGCCGTCATGGACTCCATCATGGTCAGTGAACTAAAAGGCTACGCCAGAATTGTTTGCGAACAACCGCCATACAACTTACTTGATCGGCGCATCGAAAACGAACTGCTACCGATGTGCGAAAAACACGGCGTCGGAGTCATCACCTGGTCACCGATGGCAATGGGCGTGCTCGCAGGACGCTACGATGACGCAGATAAACTCCCCGAAGATTCGCGTGCGGTACTGCGCGGCGGTTTCTACGCAGACCGCGTCACGCGTCGAGGCATTGAGGTTGGAATCGAATTCACCAAAATCGCCAAGAACATTGGCTTGAGTGCAGCGCAACTCGCAGTCGTCTGGTGCAAGGACCAGCCTGGGATTACAGCGCCCCTGATTGGCCCAAGAACGACCGAACAGTTGCCCGAGTTCCTAGAAATAATGAATACGCGGCTTGACGACGAAACGCGTGCCGCATGTGACGAACTTGTGCCTCCGGGCAGTGCTGTTGCGAACTTCCACAACACGGCAGACTGGATGAAGGGCACTATTGTCTAGAACAATGACGGTCTAGACACCCGACAGGACTCAACAATGTATCGATGGATTCTCCCGATCATTACTGCGCTGCTGGTGATCAGCGGCACCGGTGCCGCCGCAATTGCCGCCTCTCTTGAAGAGCAAGCCGAGTTCCTCCATCTGATTCGGCGCGAAAAACTCGATATCGTCCTGCCTGATGCGATGCGCGATAACAATGTCGACATGTGGATACATGTTATACGCGACGGTGATCCGGACCCTATGCAGTTGCACTTCGGCCCCGTGTGGGGATATGTAATTTTTTCCGATTGCGGCGGCGACCGAATTGAACGGGCGATTTTCGGCAGCGGCGGACACCCGGACCTGTTCGACCAGTTCGGTTCTGACGATGTTGCTCGTGCAATAGAAGGTTATGACTTCGGCAATGTGGACGCGAGCGTCTACGGCGAGGTTACCCAATACGTAGCCGAACGTGATCCGAGCAGGATTGCTGTGAATACATCACCCTGGCTGGCAATCGCGGATGGAATCTCGCATTCGCAGTTCCTGCAACTTGAGAAGATTCTTGGTGCCCGATACAGCAGCCGCATCGTGTCCGCCGACCATCTGATAACCGACTTCCGCTCGCGTCGAACACAAAGCGAAGTCATCGCCTTCTCTCAAGCGCTGGAAATGCACCGCCAGATTCTCAAACGCGCATTGAGCCGTGAGGTCATTACGCCGGATGTAACTACGTTGGGTGATGTTGGACGATGGGTGGTCGAGGAACAACACCGGCAAGGCATCTCTTACGGCGTTGACGGCTACGTCCCCTTGCCGCGAATACTCTACTCGGCGGAATCGGTCACCGATGAACCACCCGATGTGCGCTGGCGTATCCACGAGGAAGATTACGTGATCCGCCGCGGCGATTTCATGACCTACGACATTTCCGTTCGCTATCTTGAATACTTCACGACCGACTTCAAACGCAACGCGTATGTTTTCCGTGAGGGCGAAGAATCAATCCCCGAAAGCATACAGATTGCATTCGACCGTGCCGTCAATGCCCACAAGATCATGCGAAAACACATTGTCGCAGGGCGTACCGCCAAGCAGACATTGGACGAGTTAGTCGTAGCGCTTGAGGAAGCGGGATATATTTACACGCCGTTCATCGATATTGGCACCGAAGACTACAAGATCATTCAAAAGGCGCTCGCCAGGACCGACAAGCCGGGTTTTTCAATCGACCTGCACGCGATGGGCAACAACGGCGGCAGCCTCGTAACCGTGGGCGCGTCGGTGGCGCCCTTTCGTACTGACCGATTCGACTTGATGCTGCAGGAAAACCAGTTCTTCTC
>JABIUH010000361.1 GCA_018701055.1 Woeseia sp.
ATATTGAAATTAGTGAAATGATTCTAAGGAGAGTTCTGGTCACGACATTTCCTTGCGGCTCGGCGCTAATTTGATGGCGAAATAATACGCGGTTATCGGGTCGATCGACACTGTCGCAATTTGGCACCAGGTCGACAATCGAAGCAATTCTCAGCTCGGCCCTTATGGTCCATCCTTTTTTGCCCGAGAATTCCTTCGACGGGGATTGTCGAAGCGCGTAGCCTCCACCACACGCAATTGACTTAATGTGACCAAATGGGAAATTCGGTGCTATCTGATGACTAAGCATCCCTCGGCCAGCTGTACAGACACTGAACGTCGACGCCTGCTCGGGCTGTTAGTTGCCGGCGGGGTCGCGGTCAGCGGCTGCGCAACTACCTCGGGTCAGTCGCAACCAGCGCGTGATGAAAATAGCAGCAACAGTTTGCTGTGGGCCGTGGCTTGGAAGCAAAGCGCAGCCGAATATTTTGCCTTATGTCACCAAGCCTACAATTTGGCAAGATTGCGCGTTGAAAACGCGCTATTAAGACGCGCCGAGGGCGGGAAGTCTCTAGCGGTGATCACTGACATGGACGACACGATCATGCATGCGCGAAGCTACTGGGGCCATCTCATCCGCGAAGGTAAAGAGTTTTTCGATGACCCGATTTGGGATGAATGGTTACCGCACAATGAAGTCACTGCGGCGCCGGGCGCGAAAGCATTTTTCGACTTTTGTCATGATAATGATGTCACGGTGTTTTACGTTACCAATCGTGATCAAGGTGATCAGACTTACGAATACGCGTTACGCCAGTTGCAGCACCTCGAAATGCCCTATGCTGATGACAAACATCTATATGTATTTAGGGAAACGTCCGACAAGACGCCGGCGCGCGATGAAATCAGGGCGGACTACGAAGTGGTCGTCACGCTTGGCGACAACCTTAACGATTACAAACGGGACTACTACGTCAAAGATGTAGATGAGCGTATGCAAGTGATGGAACGAGATCGAGAGGAGTTTGGTCGTGAGTTCATACTTCTGCCTAACCCGACTGACGGCCATTGGGTACGTGCAATATTTGGCGACTCCGAGCCATCTCCAAGCGACGAAAATAAACGTTTACTTTTCGAAGCCGCAACCAAAATCTCGTGGAAAGGTTAATGCGCGAGCTATTGCGAGCAGACCGTGATGATAGATAACGCCCCCGAATCAGCTGCGAAACGTTCGCGCGATGGAGTTGTTTCCGCCCTAATTGCATATGTCACGTGGGGTTTTTTGCCGATCTATTTTATCATAGTAAAGGCAGTGCCCGCATTTGAGGTGCTGTCGCATCGGATCATCTGGGCGGTCCCGTTTGGTGCTTTGATCATCGCAGTGCGCGGGCAATGGCCGGAGGTCCGTGGCGCAATTGCAAATCGAAAGACTCTTTCTTATCTTGCCGTAACGGCCGTTTTGATTGCAGGGAACTGGCTCGTCTATGTATTTGCTGTGCAGGCCGGGCAAATTTTTCAAGCAAGTCTTGGTTACTACATAACGCCAATGTTGTTCGCACTGGTCGGGGTCTTTTTGATGGGCGAACAGCTTCGCAAACAACAGGTAGCGGCGGTTGGCTTAGCCGGTGTCGGCGTCGCTGTGCTCGCAGTCAGTGGCGGGAGCTTTCCGGCGATCGCAATATTCTTAGGTATTTCATTTACGCTCTATGGTGTTCTACGCAAGAAGGTTGTTGTTGGCGCCATGCCTGGCCTCTTTGTCGAAACAATCGTTCTGCTGCCATTCGCCTTGGCGTACTTGGCATGGGAAGTGACCCGTGGTGATGCGACCTTCTTTCATGGTGGCGGTGGCATCAGCTGGCTCCTAATGCTGGCAGGGCCATTGACCGTGGTGCCATTGGTGTTCTTTGCACTGGCGGCAAAGCGTTTGATGCTGGCGACCATTGGCATGATGCAATTCATTGGTCCGACCATTCAGTTTTTCGTCGGCCTCGCGAATGGTGAGCAATTGACCACTGCCCACATTATTTGCTTTGCCTGCATTTGGGGTGCCGCGGTCCTATTTATTTTGGATTCATGGGGGAATAGGCGCTCTACAAAATAAAATGGACTGTGTTTGACCACTAGGTCGACTAATTCTTAGCGTCCCTTTCTGCCGTTAGTTGTTTGTCGCTTCGTTTCGTTAACGTCGCAGGATAGCGAACCAGCGCGCAATGTTTAGCAGGCTCATTAAAGAAGCGGAAACATACGTGAATGCGGCTGCTTTCAGAAGTTTGCGCGCATGCTTGCGATCCGGTTTCAATAATATTTTCTGTTCGTCGAGTAAAGGAAGAGCACGATTGAAGCTTGCGTCAAACTCGGTTGGCAGCGTGATCAAATGTACAACAGTTGATGTGCCGAGTGTCATCAGGCCGCCAGCGAACATGAGAATACTTAGACCGGGTACGCGCGTGATCGCGCCGACAAAGGGTGAAATCATCAAAATAGCGGCACCTAATTTTTCGAATTTCTGCGTTAACCGTATTAGATTGGTGCGATATTTGAGTGGCTTATATCCTTCATGATCCTGCAGTGCATGACCAACCTCATGCGCGGCGACGGTAATGGCAGTGAGGGATCGTCCGCTAAATTTGTCTGCAGTTAGCCGGACCGATTTAGCAGACGGATCGTAGTGATCGCCGTCTTTGGTTTCTTCGACAGTAACCGTTTGGAGATCGTGGATGTCCAGGAGATGCCTTGCGAGATCCGCACCTGTCCCTGAATAGCGGTCAGCAGGGGTCGAGTAGCGCTCAAGAACCCGATTGACCCAGATGCCCGGGAGAAAAACGATGCCGACAAGAATCAAACCGATAATGATGTAGCCCATTGGCGAGATAGTACCGGAAATACGGCAAATCTTTCTGGTCTTGAAAGGATCAAAGAAGTTCGGCAGGAGCGTTATTTGGAGACGGTATACGCACGCGGATTTTGTTGGTCGCTATGACACAGACGCCAGTTCAGGTACAAGTTCCTGAGCGAACGGTAGTTTCAGGCGTTAGTTTTGATGCGGACCATTTCGCCTCAGAGAACAGCGGGAGATATGGTGTGATAGTACTAACCGACTCAGACCTTGTTCCGGAAACACTGGAGTTGATTTCGCTGGAGTATTTCGATGCTCCAAAAAAATGGTTGATGGAAAGAAGTCATACTCGAGGGGATGGCTGCAGCATTTATGGGCTCGCAAAGGGAGCCGAATTGGCTCTCGTCCTTGCTTCGCACGATAGCGACTATAAGGCGGTCGTTGCTTTAGCGCCCAGTCACGTTGTAGGGCAAGGTATTCCGAAGAACTTTTCCAATCTGGGGTCCTAGAGTTTTTCTCTCGCAATGGGACAATTGTCTTGTAAGTTATTGATATTTTCCTGCAAAACTCGATACGAGGGAAAAACTCTAGTACCCCACTTTGGAATGCTTACGAGCAACTGACATGTCTCCGTTTAGATCGAATATACGTCGTAAGATACGCCTAAAGAAGAAGGAGTATCCAGATGAATCCGAATACAGAGCGGCGTTGGCCGTTACGCAGCACCAATTGGGCCACATGTTAAGACATGCGGATGAAGCGACGGCGGCCTTCACCGTCTCAAGCGAGTTGTTAAAGGAGCTGAACGAAGAGACTCCACAGAACATGGTTTATGTGAAGCAACTCGCTCACAACTATTCTCATCTGGGAAGGCTGCTTTACGACGTTGGAAAAACCGAAGAGGCGCATGAGACTTATCGTGCTTCTGTTCAACTCATCGGCGAGCCTGGGAG
>JABIUH010000188.1 GCA_018701055.1 Woeseia sp.
GACAGCATCGCTTTCCCAGACTTCGACGCTATGCGCGATGAGCTCACGCATTGCCGGTTGAAAATAGTTGTTACGAACGACGCCGCAGGCAATTCCTGACGCGCCTGCACCGACTGCTGTTTTGTCTAAAACGATGACGTCGCTGCCGGATCCTTTGCCCTGGGTCTCCAGCGTTAAGGCGAGATGGTATGCCGTACTTAGGCCGTGTATACCGGCACCAACGATTACGTACTTCTTATGAGCGGGAAGAGACACTGGATTTTTCCTTCAGGTTCAATCTGTCGTTGAAATGCTTTGCAGACCGATTGCGCCACCACCGTATTCATCGATTGCATCAATGATTGAGCGCCATAAGTATTCGGTAGAGGCCGTATCGCACAGAATGAAAAAGCCTGATCGCGATCCAAACTCGTGGCTGATCACCACGCCACTGACTCGCGCGATTGATGTTTGCGCGATTGCGCCCGGCGGAAATTTGCGAGCGCGAAGGTCGACTGCACATAGTTTGGCCATGGCATCGGCCGCCGCGGCGCCGACCAATGCGAATAGACAATGACTATCTGCCCTCGGCAGCGGGTAGGCGGCTTTCTCCCCGGCAGAATTTATCGCCGCTTCGATGTCAGCGACAACTTGAGAATCGAAACTGAGCGACCCAAGTATTAGAAACTCTTCATTTGAAAGGCGTGCAACGATGGTTCCGTCTTTGGTGACGCGCGCATTGTTTGGCTCCTGCGGAAGATCCGAGACAAGTGACGCGAGAAAATCCGGTGCGCCGCGACCTTTTAATCCGGTCCGCGGCAGTAAGGACAGGTCACATAGGCCGGGACCATCAACCGTCTCATTCGCGTAAGCGGCAACCACGCTTCGATCGGCATGCGATTCGAAGACCGCGTCGTGAGCGATGTGCCACTGAGTTAGCTGGCTTCGGCGCAATAGTGATTCGGGTTGTGATGACATTGCTACAATTCCTGCCGCGAATTGTCGCGATCGTAGAACGGTATTGGGACGACCATCGCATTGACCAATTTCTGTTTGTCAGTCCGAATCTGGATCGTCGCCCCCGACTCAGCATTGTTAGCGGCTACGTATGCGAGGCCGATAGTTTTTTTCAGGCTTGGCGAATAAGCGGCAGACGTAACTCGGCCCAACATTTGGTCACCAGCGACGACGAGGTGGCTTTCCTTTGGTAGCGGCGCTTCAAGATCCGTAATTTCGAAGCCGACCAACGCACGTTTGGCTGGCATTTGGTCAAGTTCGCGAATGGTGCGCTGACCCACAAAGAATGGTTTCTTGTTGCCGACCGCCCACTTCATGCCAACTTCGGCGGGCGAGGACATCGCGTCGGTGTCCTGACCAATGATGATATGTCCCTTTTCGAGTCGTAGCAATCGTTGCGCATCGATTCCAAAGGGTCGAATTCCTTCGTCTTTGCCTGCTTCGATCAGCGCATCCCAAAGCGCTTCACCACAGTGCTGTGGTGCATGAATCTCGAAGCCTAGTTCGCCGACAAAGCCCGCTCTCAATAGACGAGCGGGGATATCGGCGACCCGTCCGGTGCGAACACCCATGTACGGAAATCCATCTGATGACAGATCCAGGTCAGTGCAGATGCGTTGCAATACCTGGCGTGATTGCGGGCCCGCAATGTTCACGGCGCAATACGCGCTCGTGACATTGGCGATGTCGACATCCATGCGCCATTGCGCGTTCCACTTCAACATGGATTGAAAAACACGATCGACGCCACCCGTGGTCGCTGTCACGTAGAACATGTTTTCATCCAGTCGACAGGCGACGCCATCATCGATGACAACACCCGCTTCATTTGTCATTAAGGCGTAACGGGCGCGACCAACGGGCTGTTTAGCGAATACGAATGTGTACATTCGATTGAGAAACTCTGCGGCATCGGGTCCCCGAACATCGATTCCACCCAGTGTTGATACATCGATGATGCCGACGCCGTTCCTTACCTGATGTGCTTCTTCCTCAATTGTGGCAGCCGCATCCTTTGAAGATCGGTAGTACGCGGGGCGGTACCAATTGCCAATCTGCAACATTTCGGCGCCGGCATCGAGATGACGGTGGTGCATGTTGCTGCGGCGGGCAGGATAAAAACTTTGCCCGGCACAATGGGCCAATGACTCAGCGGAGAAGGGTGGTCGCGCTGTAGTGACTCCCGTTTCGGCAATAGTCTTGCCCGTAGCACGCGCCACCAGACGCGCTGCCGGTAGGGCAGAGTGACGCCCTTGAGAGGGTCCCATGCCACAAGTTGAAAATCGTTTAACCAACTGAATGTGTTCGTAGCCATCGAGTGTGGCATTGACGATGTCGGCGAGTTGTAGGTCTTCATCCAAATCAACGAATTCTTTGCCTTTGGGGTGCGCAAACATTGGCCAGTCGTGGTTGACCTGAACCTGCTCCTGGTTAAAGGACGGCAACGGACTCGTTGTTAGCGCTAAGGCATTGGTTGCAGTGATTGCCGCTCGCTGCGCATCGTCTATTGCGGCATCCATATTCCAAAAGCCGTTGGCCGCCCCGCCCATTTGCACAGATGATGGTAAATTTTCGATCGAGAATCTGGCGCTTTCATTGTCGTAACCGAGCGTGGCGCCTGCCTGACAGGCGAGTTGATAAGTAGGCATAAATCCGACTGACATGCAGAGCAGATCGCAATCGATAAGGCGCCCATCATCTGCGCACTCACCGCTTGCGATAATTTTACGTATCTCGACACCCCTTAGATGATTTTTGCTTTCACTCGCCGCGTATACCGCCGAATTCTTATAGACCGGAATAGCAGAAATCGCGTCAGCCGCTGACATCGATGTAGGCGCAGGGTCTGCGCGGAGATCAACTATTGCCCGGACGTCGACACCCGCATCAACTAAGTCGAGCGCGCATGCGTAACCTGCATCATTTGCAGTCAGTACGACTGCATGTTCGCCCGGTCGCACGCCGTACAAGCGAATGAGTCGGGACGCGGCGCCGGCCAGCATGACGCCGGGTACATCGTTGTTTCGAAAAACACTTAACTGCTCAAGCGCACCCGTGCACATGATGACTTCTGCGGCACGTACTTTGAACATGCGCTTGCCTTGAATGACGGGAACCCAGTTATCACCGAACCAGCCGTTGGCAGTCGCTTTCGTCATCAGCTCAATGTTGGTGTGGGACGAGATCTGTGCCACCAGATTTTCGCGGAGGGTGCCATTGTCACTGAGGTCCGCGCTCAGGCGGGCGTAGTTGAGTGCGCCGCCGAGTGTTACTTGCTCGTCGACCAGCAAAACTTCCGCACCGGCATTGGCAGCAGTGATTGCCGCAGTCATGCCGGCTGCACCAGCGCCGATAACGAGAACGTCGCAGAACTTGTACTGTTTGTCGTAGCCGCTCGCGACGTAACCTTCGTTGATGACACCGAGGCCCGCTTTTTTACGGAAAAATTTCGCCCAGTATTCCCAAATTCCACGTGGTCGAAAAAATGCTTTGTAGTAAAAGCCGACGGGCAAGAAGCGACTGAGGTATTGAATGCTCGCATTGCGATCGTGTTGCAAACTGCCAGAGTAGTTTTGGCCCCGCACGACCAAGCCGTCAACGATCGGGGCGACATCCGCCGGAACATTTGGGTCGTTCGGCAATTGCACCAGCGTGTTCGCATCCTGACCGGCCATCGTCAAAATGCCGCGTGCGCGGTGATACTTGAATGACCGACTTAAGATCCATTGGTTATTCGCAGCCAACGCGCTCGCAATGGTATCCCCATGATATCCGTTGTAGTCGCGCCCTTCGAATTGAAATCGAACGGGTTGCTTGTGATCGATCAACGAACCAAATGATGATGGCAATCGATTTAATTCAGTCATGCAGACGGCTCAATTCTGTTGGCTTCGCTGAAACGTTCGCTGGCCAAAAAGGTGCGCATAACTTCATCTGTGACTGTGTTTCTCTCTGCCAGAAACCAGAAAGAAGTCGCGGTATGGCACCACCATTCTGTTACTACGCCCGCTTTGTTTTCGTCGAAGAAAACGTATTCTGCCCACTCTCTGGCGCCACTGCTATCCGGATCCGGCATTTCATGTAGCTCGCCGCCGTAGGTGAACTCAGAAATATTGCGCGGTCCGTTAAGCGGGCAATTAAGGATTTTCATCAGTGGCTCGCCGCCGTTGCGCCTGCTTCGTTAACCTGTTCAAAGCGGTAGAACCGCTCCAGCTCGAAAGGCTTAATGAGTGGCGGCGTCTTGCCGGTTGCGATGAGCTCGGCCATTGTTTTGCCACAAATCGGGGTTGCCTTAAATCCCCACGTGCCCCAACCGGCGTCCAGGTAGTAATTCTCAACGGGACTTAAGCCCATGATCGGGCTGTAATCGGGCGTCATGTCCGTGACGCCCGCCCATTGACGCAGCAATCGTGCCTGTCCCAGAAACGGGAACAACTCCAAAATTGCGGCCGACAGTGACTCTTTCATCTCTAGTGTTGAGCGGGTGTTGTACAACGCGTAAGGATCAGAGCCGCCACCAATCACAAACTCACCGCGCGAGGTCTGTTGTATATACACGTGTACATGCGGGGAGCTAACCATCGGGTTTAGCAGTGGCTTGTAGGGTTGCGTCACCATCGCTTGTAGCGGATAGCTATGGATAGGCAGCTTAATCCCCGCCATATCCGCAACCACTGAGCACGTTCCTGCCACGGCCTGGACGGCCACGCCGCACTCAATCGTGCCGCGATTCGTCTCAACCGCAGCGATTCGGCCGTTTTTGACTTTGAGCCCAACGACTTCGGTCAATTGATGTAATTCGACCCCTTGTTCGCATGCGCCACGAGCGTATCCCCAAGCGACCGCATCGTGTCGTCCGGTGGCCCCGTCGGCGTGCCACAGTCCGCCCAAAATCGGAAAGCGAGCGTCCTCTGACATCGCCAGATTGGGTACCAATTCGCGAATTGCCTGGCGGTCGAGCATTTCTGAGCGCACGTTGAGATGCTGATTGACCTCCGCGCGCCAACGCAAGCTGCGCATTGCTGCGTCGCTGTGGGCCAAAGTGAGTTGGCCACGATTTTCCAACATGATGTTGTAGCTGAGCTCATTGCTGAGATTGCCGAACAGATCGACCGACTCACGATAAAAATTGACGCCTTCCTCGGTCAGGTAGTTGGAGCGGATCACCGCGGTATTTCGAGCGGTATTGCCACCCCCCAAATATCCCTTCTCGAGGATAGCGACGTCCCGAATACCGTGGTGTTTGGCCAGATACCAGGCAATTGCCGCCCCATGTCCGCCACCACCGATGATGATCACGTCATAGCGAGATTTGAGGGCTTTTGGCTTCCCGAATGCGGGTTGTCCGGGGTAACGATTGCTAAAGGCGTATTTGAGTAGTGCGAGCGGCATTAACGTGACACCAAAAATTAACTCGAGGAATTTTGCCAGTAGCGTCGGCAGCGTCAATCAAAAAACGGGACTATAAGCGATTCTTATGGATTTTCGAAACTAACCGATAATAGTGCAAAATTGCGGCTGATAAATTTTCCATATAGGTGCAATCAGCAGGTGAATCGGTTGTTTCATTGGTAAACATATTTCTAAATTTGATTATATGGTATTAATTTATATAATTAATCAATAAATTCGTAAAAGTGATTTGTATTAGCGGCCCGTTTGGCTGAAATTGTGTGTATTGCTACATATTCGGATAGTTCACGCCAATCCCTGAGGGGGGAAGGATGTTAAAACGAAATAAAGTACATGACGCTGTATTTTTCGCATTGTCAGCCGGAGCGCTGTCAACCTCGGTCAACGCACAGCAGATCGAAGAAATTACGGTAACGGCCACCAAACGTTCTGAGAGTATGCAGGACATCCCGCTCGCCGTTCAGGCAATGGGCGCTGAGGCGCTCGAAGAGCAAAACATTCAAAGCTTTTCTGACTACGTGCAGTATTTGCCAAGCGTGAATGCGGGTGGTCGCGGTCCAGGCCAGAATGAAATTTACATTCGTGGTGCCGCAGTTGATGCGATTAATATAACGGTTGCGGAATCACAAGGTTCGGCACCAAACGTTGCGCTGTATCTTGATGAGCAACCCATCACATCCGGCGGTCGCAACCTCGACGTGTACGTGACCGACATGGAACGCATCGAAGTCCTGCCGGGTCCGCAGGGAACGCTGTATGGCGCGAGTTCAATGGCAGGCACCGTCCGCCTCATTACCAACAAGCCGAATCTCAATGAATTCCAGGCGAGCTTTAACGGCAGTTGGTCGAAGACAGCGCACGGCGAAGACAGCAATTCTCTCGAAGCCATGATTAATTTGCCGATCATCGAAGATAAGTTTGCCATTCGTGCGGCGCTCTATAACGACCAGCAGGGTGGTTATATTGACAATGTCGCCGGTACATTCGTCGCTGATCCCGCACTCAACCCAACCTTCCCGGGCGATACCGTCACTTATGGTGCCGGTACGATTTTGGCGAATGGCACGGTAGTGGGCCCCGGCGGTTTGACCGTTCCGGTAATCAAAGAAGTGGCCGACAACTCGGGGCTGGTCGAGAATGATTTCAATGATGCCAGTTACGCAGGTATTCGCCTCGGCGGAAAATATATTTTTAATGACGAGTGGGACCTATTGGTTCAACACACTCGACAGACGCTGAAGACAGAGGGTGTTTTTGACTACGATCCCGCGAAAGGCGATCTGAATGTCAGCAGATTCACGAAAGACTCGTTGCAAGATGAGTTTGCGCAGACCGCTTGGACAGTCAATGGCCGTCTGGGAGATCTTGATGTGGTTTACACCGGCGCATTTTTAGATCGTGAAGTTGACGCCAATTTGGACTACACCGGTTATACCAACATTGGTGGTTATATTCGGGCCTACCAATGTGAGTATCTGACGCCTGGCTATTCAGATGTTGCCGCGGTTACGGGTACGACCAACGGTTATAACTTTGATCCGACCATCGGTGGGGATCCGGGCGTCGTTGAATGTGGCAATCCGGCGAACGCGGTTCGTTTGAAAAACGAAATGACGCGCTCCACGCATGAGTTCCGTGTGAGTTCTGATTTCGAGTCAGCCTTTAACTTCACGGCCGGCGTCTTCTACGAAAATTTCGAAATCGAGCATATTGGTGATTTCAATTACCTCGGGCCGTTCGAAGCAGGATTCGCTCCGCTAGACATTACGACCAACAGCTCATTTGATAACGCGGCGACGAATGCATTCCGCGGTCCGGCACCGGAAACACAATTTCGTAATGATAATCTACGTACCGAGGAGCAAATCGCAATATTTGGCGAAGTGACATTCGATATTTCGGATCAGTTCAGCGTCGCGGCAGGTGCTCGATACTACGATCTTGAATACGATTTTCAGGGTTACGGCGCATTCCGTTACGGAACAAGGCCGTTGTTTGTCGATGATGCTGATCCAACCAACGACATTCGCCCGAACTACACTGGCGGTCGTGACTACGCGGCTAACCTTGGTGACATCGCACCGATCAAGACCGACGATACGATCTTCAAGTTCACGGCTTCGTGGACTCCAAACGGCGACTCACTTTTCTATGCTTCCTGGTCTGAGGGTTTTCGCCCCCCTGGAATTAACCGTGGAGCCGCGCGTTTCCCGTTTGATCCCGCTGCTAACAACACTAACAATGTAGGCACCAATTGCGGTACGGACGTCGCTATCGACGCTGACGCAGGCAATGGATTTCCAGGTTACTGCTTACCGTATGTGTTCGAGTCCGACACGCTCGAGAATATCGAGTTTGGCTGGAAGACGTCGCTGTTCGACGGGACGGTGCAATTCAACGGCGCCATCTACCGTATTGATTGGGAAAACATTCAGGTCTCTCAATTCGACTCGCAGAATATTTCGATATTCACGCTGGTTGATAATGGCGGTGATGCCGAAATTACGGGCATCGAAATGGACGTGATCTGGGGCGTTTCGGATGCCCTTACTATCTACGGTGCAGCGTCCGTCAACAATACTGAGTTGGTCTTCGTAGATCCTGCATTCGCCTTTGTAGTTGCAGACGAAGGCTCGCCATTGCCGTTGACACCGGATATTCAGTTTAGTGTCCGAGGCAGATACGAGTGGGTATTGGAAAATGGTTATGACGCATTTTGGCAGCTAGGCATGAAATATGCTGATGAAGCGCTTAACTCGTTGGTTGATACGGTGACGGAACCTAATAAGTTCCAGGACTCGTATGCCCTCGTCGACGGAGCCGTTGGCTTTTCAAGCACAGAGGATGGCTGGGGAGTTGAGCTCTTCGTTAAGAATTTGACGGACGAACGTGCGCAGTTACACATCAACCGTCAGGACTTTATGGAGCGTACAACGACTAATCGCCCGCGGACGATCGGGCTGAGATTCTCCTACGATTTTTAAAGTCGTTCGGAATCAACAATAATTGTCGGTTCAATGATAAGGCGAGCTTAGGCTCGCCTTATTTTTTAAGCCTATAGGTAGCTGCGATGAAATACGGTGAATGACGCGCAAACATCGCCGGCAATTCTTGAGGATGCAAAGTCACTCTTACAGAACAGTCGGATTGCCGACGCTGAAGCACTGCTGCAGCCGTATGTTCTTGAGCACGATGAAAGTAGTGAGGCGCACTACTTGCTGGCGGTATGTCAGCGCTATCTGAAGCAATCCAACAACGCGCTCAAAACGCTACAACGACTAAAGGTTGTTCAACCGGCATACGGACGTGCTTATCAGGAAGAGGGTCACGTCCATATCGCACTGGGAGATTCCGCAGCGGCATTGCAGGCATATCGACACGCCGTTTCGCTAAACAATTCCTTACTCGCGAGTTGGCAGGCTATCGCCGGACTGTTGACTGATCAAAACGACTCTGAATTGAAGACAGAGGCAGCAAGGCAGGTCGAAAAGCTCAGTGCGCTTCCGCCTGAATTGTTGAGTGTTCGTAACATGACCGCCGAGCGACGCTACTTCCAAGCGGAGGAATTGTGTCGTCGATTTCTCAAGGTCAATCCAAAATTTGTTGAAGGGATGCGTTTGCTCGCAGATTTAGGCGTCAAATCCGATGTCCTCGATGATGCCGAATTTATTCTTGAAAGCGCGGTTGAATTTGAGCCGAACAATGTATTCGCTCGTCACGATTACATGACGGTGTTGTACCGCCGCCAAAAGTATGAGGAATCTCTGCAGCAGGCAAAACTTCTCGTTGAGGGTGATCCAGAAAATTTGGACTTTCATATTAGTTTAGCCAATCAATTGGTCGCGGTTGGCGATTACGATGCTGCGCTGAAAATTTATGATGATGCCATTGCTCAGCGTCCACACAGCGCGGAACTACATCTTGTTCACGGACATGCGCTGAAAACAATCGGAGATGTCGAACCGGCGGTTGCCGCGTATCGACACGCCTATCGGTCTCGTCCAAATTTCGGCGATGCCTTTTGGAGTCTCGCGAACCTGAAGACTTATCGTTTTACGGATGCTGAAGTGGGGGCAATGCACGACAGCGAAAAGAATTCTGCAACGGTCATCGAGGATCGCGCGCATCTTTGCTTCGCGCTTGGCAAGCATTTCGAAGATACCAGGAAATTCGCCGACTCTGCGCGCTACTACAGTCAGGGCAATACGCTGCGTAAGTCGCAAACTCGTTACGATGAACAGCAGATGACCGCTCGCCTGGATCTGCAAAAGGAGTACTGCGATGAAGCGCTGTTTGCTGCACAGGATGGCAGTGGGCATGCAGCGCCAGATCCAATATTTATTGTCGGTCTGCCACGTGCGGGGTCGACGCTGCTCGAACAAATTCTCGCGTCTCATGCGCAGATTGACGGCACGATGGAACTGCCCAATATTCCGGCATTGGCGTTTCGTCTCGCTGGCCGTCGGCGTATCGATGAAGAGCCTTTGTACCCGGCCGTGTTGCAGGATCTTAGTGCAACTCAATTGGAAGAGTTCGGTCGAGCTTTCATTGAGGAGACGCGCGTACACCGGTCCGACGCACCGTTTTTCATTGACAAAATGCCCAACAATTTTCGTCATATCGGCTTGATTCACCTGATCTTGCCGAATGCCAAAATAATAGATGCGCGGCGCCATCCGATGGCCTGTTGTTTTAGTGGTTACAAGCAGCTATTTGCGACTGGGCAGGAATTTACTTACGGGTTGGAAGAGATCGGTCTCTACTATCGTGACTACGTTGAGTTGATGGATCACTGGGACACTGTATTGCCGGGCAAGGTATTGCGTGTCCAGTATGAGAACGTTGTTGCTGATGTCGAAACTGAGGTGACTCGTCTTCTCGATTTCTGCGGTCTACCGTTTGAGCAGTCTTGTGTCGAGTTTCATCAAACGGATCGTTCGGTGCGCACGCCAAGCTCGGAACAAGTCAGGCAACCTATCTATACCAGCGGCCTCGAACAGTGGCGCAACTTCGAGCCCTGGCTTGATCCTCTCAAAGAGGCGCTTGGGCCGGTGCTTGATCGCTATCCGATTGATACTGCTGCTTAAAAGGATTTTTTCTTGAACGAAGTGCAACTGACCATTGATGAAATTAAATCGATCGCTCGCGATTGCCTCGAAGGTCATGGTTGTAATGCGGCTAATGCAGATGCTGTTGCTGAGATCATTGCGATGGCGGAGGGCGATGGTTGCCATTCTCATGGGTTAATGAGATTGGGGGGCTACGTTGCCGCACTGAAGAGTGGCAAGGTGAACGGGTTAGCAGAACCGTTTACGCAGCAGCTCGCACCGGCTGTTATTCGTGTAAACGGCGATAGCGGTTTCGCACCATTGGCGCTGAAATGTGGTCGTCAGCCGTTGATCGATGCGGCCAAAACAAATGGCATTGCCGCTTTGCCGCTAGTTAATATCCATCATTTCGCGGCATTGTGGACAGAGATAGAGCCAGTCGCATCTGCTGGACTTTGTGTAATGGCTTGTACATCTTATAAACCCGTAGTGATTCCTGCCGGGGGCAGCAAGCCTCTGTACGGCACTAACCCATTCGCTTTTGGCTGGCCGCGCGGATCATCTCCGCCAATGATTTTTGATCAGGCCTCCTCTGTTGTTGCGCGCGGTGAAGTGATGCTGGCTGCGCGGGAGGGGCATTCACTTGCCGCGGGTGTAGGTGTCGATGCTGATGGAAATCCAAGCACAGATCCAGACGAAGTTTTAAAGGGTGCGTTGTTGGCCTTTGGCGGTCACAAGGGTTCGTCGATTGCGATGATGGTGGAGCTGCTCGCTGGAGCGCTAATCGGTGAGAGCCTAAGTGTGGAAGCTGCCGTTCGTGATAACAACGATGGGGGTCCGCCACAGGGTGGTGAGTTCATGCTGGCCATGAACCCTGAATTGTTCGGCGATGCGCAAGGTTGGAATGCTCGCGCTGAACGATTGTTTGAAGAAATTGTTGCGCAGGACGGTGCGCGTTTACCCGGTGATCGGCGTTACCGCTGTCGCCGTGAGGCCTCGGAAAATGGCGTGCGCATTTCCCGTTCCGTCTATAACAAGATACTTGAGCTATGAATGACTGAGACTGGAAAGGAATGAGCGATTTGACAATCACAATTGTGATTCCAGTCGCTGCTAATTTTCACGCAAATTTCGTGGGTGTATCAAAATCAAACATTTAAATATTACACTACGTCACCTGAGAGCCTTCGTTGTCGTCGCACGACATGGCAGTTTCAAACTTGCTGCGAGAGAGTTATCACGTACGCAGCCAGCCATTACGCTGGCCGTTCAGCAACTGGAAGAAAACATCGGTTTGAAACTCCTCGAGCGAACGACGCGACGAGTTGCGCCGACGGCGGAGGGTGAGCGATTCATTCCAATTGCGGAACGCTTGATTCGTGATTTCGATACCGCAATTTCAGATTTGAATGGCGCTGCTGAGCGACGCAGCGGACATGTCAGCATTGCCGCCGTACCCTCATTTGCGGCTCAGTTGATGCCTGGAATTGTGAAAGCTTTCGTTGCGCAATATCCTGGATTATCAGTACATCTAACGGATGACAATTCACTGGGTGTGCAGCGACGACTCTTGCGCAACGAAGTCGATTTCGCTATCGGTAGTCGATTTCGGTCGAATCTTGATTTGGTTTTCAAGCCATTGGTTCAGGATCGGGTCGAATTGGTTTGTCACCGGGATCATCCCTTGGCCAGGGAAGAAGGTGATCTCGAATGGAGAGAATTGCAGAATCACCAGTTTATAGACTCAGGTATTCAAGGTTTGATGCCATTGGAGGGTCTGCCCGACCGGCCGAAATTCGAGTTTTCAACGACGACGACGTTGTTCGCCATGGTAAGGGCCAATATCGGTGTCACGATATTGCCGACCCTGGCAACGCGTGATCTGCATGCTGATTTGACGACCCGCCCGATGGCTGATCCGTTGATCCGCCGCGACATCTTCTTGATTACGCGTAAAGACTGGAGCTTATCGCCGGCCAGCGCGGCGATGATTGAGGTTTTATCCCACGAAATTTTGCGAATCGTTGGCGACCTAGCGTCCCCGCACGTGCAGTGCAAGTTTTAGCCTTGTTTTTGGGCATGCACGTTCACCGAGCGTAATTTGCGCGAAATTCGGTGGGGGGTTCATCGAATTAATGTAAATTAACAAATTTTATATAAACTGGATTAGTACGCTCGAAAAGGAGATCAATTATTTCTCTAAATACTGATACATATAAGTTTCAGTCGTTAATCAGTAATAATTATTATCCGATTGAAATATCTAACTTGCTTTGCGTTTTCGCAAGGTTGAGAGTGGGTGGAAGCTCAAATAGCAACTAAATAGAGGAATGCATGAGCACAACAGTGCGGGGCAATTTTATTGGCGGCCAATGGAACGTTGGCACAGAGACTTTCGATAGTATCAATCCATCGGATACATCAGATTGCGTGGGCAGCTTTTCCACCGCAACCGCTGGCGACGTTGCATCTGCGATCTCCGCGGCGAGAGGCGCATTTCCTGAGTGGTCACATAGCGGACTAGAACATCGAAAATCCATCCTGGATGCAATTGGTGCTGAACTCATTACCCGTAGCGATGAAATCGGTCGCCTCATCTCTCGCGAAGAAGGTAAAACGGTCCCCGAGGGAGTCGGAGAGGTTGCGCGGGCAGGTCAATTTTTCCAATATTTTGGCGCGGAAGTATTACGCCAGATGGGCGAAATAGCCGCCTCCGTTCGCCCGGGCGTAAGCATCGAGGTTACTCGCGAGCCGCTCGGTGTAATTGGAGTTATCACGCCGTGGAATTTTCCTGTGGCGGTCGCTGCCTGGAAGATCGCGCCCGCACTGGCCTTCGGAAACACGGTCGTATTGAAGCCATCGGAGCTTGTACCTGCTGGTGGCGAGGCTTTTGCTGACATTATGAGTCGCGCAGGTTTACCTGACGGCGTTTTCAATCTTGTGCAGGGTCCTGGTGATGTTGGCGCGGCAATTGTCAGCAACGCAGACGTAGACGCGATTTCTTTTACCGGATCTGTATCCACCGGCCGTAAGATCGCTCGCGCGGCTGTCGATAACATGACGCGGATTCAGCTCGAAATGGGTAGCAAGAACGCTTTGATTGTTCTGGACGATGCTGAAATCGATGTCGCCGTCAATTGTGCAATCAACGGAGCGTATTTCGGAACCGGACAAAAGTGTACGGCTTCTTCACGCCTGATTGTTCAGGCGGGCATTCACGATCAATTTGTCGAGCGCATGATCGCGGCTACCAAGGGACTTGTTGTTGGCAACGCAAATGCTAGTGATACCCAAATCGGCCCTGTTGTCGACCAGCAACAATTAGACAAAAACCTTGAGTACCTCGATTTAGCGGTTAAGGAGGGTGCCTCGGTGGCGGTTGGCGGAGCGCGCTTGTCGCTGGCGACGGAGGGCTACTACATGCAGCCAGCGCTGTGTGTTGATACCGACAATTCAATGCGTATCAATCGTGAAGAAATTTTTGGGCCAATC
>JABIUH010000407.1 GCA_018701055.1 Woeseia sp.
CCCATTGACTGGCCACACACGTACATTTTGACGCCTACATCAGCAAGTTTTTCGAGTAAATCCAGATTAGGATTGTCGCTGCCGAATCTTTCTCGATAGGAATCGTGGTTCAACAGGCTTTTTAATGCATCAGCGTGTGCGACGACAGCGAGGTCCATTTGCTCCATCGAAATGCCTTGTCGTGCATGCATATTGACAAAGCGTGCGACTCTAACCAACTGCGCATTCATGGATGTTGTGTCCGCTGAATATTTGGCCAATTCGAAAACGACCCGGTACTGAAAGTCTTCAACCAGCGGAATGTCTTTTTCAGGCACCATGAACGTAGGACCATACGCTTCAATCATAGGTCCCAATTCCGGCTGTTCGGCAAATGAACTGACTGAAAAAACACATAAAATCAAACAAAATACCGCTCTGACTGACATTGACCTACCCCTAACAGTTGATGATTCTTCGAAGCGTATAAGCCGCAGACCTACTCGGCAAGCAAGCCGTTACAGCCCGACCCCCTAATATCTGTCAAAATACGCTCAAAGGGAATATATCCCACTGAGATGTGTCGCACAGGTACGTATAGCTTGGCGGGGAATCTCCGATAAGAATGGAAGGCGCAACGATATTTGTCGATTGTGCATCTCCACCCATTGGCGACCTGACAATATATAGAGAGTCCGCATGCTTAAGATCTCGAACCTATCGAAGACTTACCCCAATGGTGTAGAAGCCTTAAAGACGGTCAGCTTGGACATCCCTGCTGGCATGTATGGGCTGCTGGGGCCGAATGGAGCCGGGAAATCGACCTTGATGCGCACCATAGCAACGCTGCAACAACCCGATACCGGCAGCATCATGCTGGATGATTTGGACGCCTTGAATCAGCCCGCAGACTTACGCAAAGTACTTGGCTACTTGCCCCAGGATTTCGGCGTTTACCCGCGAATCTCAGCGCTCGAAATGATGGACCACATGGCCGTCTTGAAGGGGTTTACCAACGGCAAGGAGCGACGCGAAGTAGTTACCGGCTTGTTGCGTCAGACAAATCTTTTTGACGTTCGGAAAAAAGCACTTGCCGGATTTTCTGGCGGCATGCGGCAACGTTTCGGAATTGCGCAAGCTTTAATCGGCGATCCACAACTCATTATCGTAGACGAGCCAACGGCTGGACTTGATCCGGAGGAGCGCAATCGCTTCCTCAATCTGTTGTCAGATATTGGCGAAAACAAAGTTGTTATCCTCTCAACCCACATCGTGGACGACGTCACCAACCTGTGTCCGCGAATGGCGATTATTGCAAATGGTCAAATCGTTCGCGAAGGCAAACCCAACGAGCTCATCGCAAGTCTGGCAGGTTCGATTTGGGTTAAAACAGTAGACAGGGCTGATATTGAAGCTCATCGCACCAGACACAACGTAATCTCCAGCCACCTTTATGCGGGGCGTTACCGCTTACATGTGTTGGCCGATTCTGACCCGGGTGACGAGTTCAATGCGCAGGAAGCCGATCTGGAGGACGTGTACTTCTCGACACTTCAATCCAGTGACGACACGCCCGCTGAAGCAGCGTAGCGGCCTCCTTCCTGACCGATCTCTCTGGAGAGACGACATGTTCGCAAAAGTTTTCAAGTTTGAGCTTCGCTATCACCTAAAGAGTCGCCTGTATTTATTCGGCACGGCCATATTCTTGCTGCTAACGTTCCTGGCCGTTTTCAGTCCGAATGTTCAGTTAGGCGGTGCTGGTGGCGCTAACGTAAATTCACCGTTCGCGATCGTTCAAGCTCACTACATCATGGCTATCCTCGCCGTTTTGATTGGAACGGCATTTACCAATAGCGCCGCGCTGCGAGATGATGAATTTCGTATGGCCGAGATTGTGTATTCCACGCGTATTACCAAAACGGCTTACGTCCTTGGACGATTTTTCGGTGCTTTTGTTGTCGCCTACTTGGTGTATCTCGGCACATCCGTTGGTTTTATGCTCGGTGCACTGATGCCGACGCTGGATCCGGATCTCGTCGGACCATTCGTTCTCGGTCATTACATTTACGCAGCGACAGTTGTGGGCTTACCCGCTCTCTTCGCCAATTTATCAATTGTGTACGCGGTGGCCGTGCTCAGTCGAGACCAGCGAATCGCCTACGCAGCGATCATTGGTCTCCTCATCATCTATCAAGTGGCGACAAGCGTCCTTGGTGATCTTGATTACCGAATGATCGCGGCGCTAGTAGATCCAAGCGCCGGCGCTGCGTTAAGCGAGGTGATGCAATATTGGACTGTATTTGAGAGAAATACCGAAGTCGCTCCGATCGAGGGCCTTCTTCTTTACAACCGATCGCTGTGGCTCGGGGTTAGTCTGGCTTTGCTTGCTTTCACGACACTACGCTTTGAATTTTCACTCAACAAAAAGCGCAAATCCAAGAAGCATCTGGAAACCGTCGTAGAGAACGATGACCCGCTGGTCATCCCAACCACATACGTATCAGCGAAGCCCGAAATTCACGCATTCACAGCCTGGCGCCAACTTGTGGAACGAACTCAGTTCGAAGTACGTGGCGTACTCACGAGCATGTTCTTCTGGGTATTGATTGCACTGGCCGCCGCGCTATCACTTGGCAACTTCTTTAGCCTCGGACAATTTTTTGGGACACCGATCTACCCCGTTACTCGAATGATGATCAATGTCCTCAGTGGTGCGGTGACGTTGTCGATGCTGATTGTTATTGTTTTCTATGGCGCCGAACTGGTCTGGCGCGATCGCGAAGCCCGATTCCAGGAAATACTCGGCAGCTCGCCTTCCCCCAATTGGGTATTTGTCGTTTCAAAGATGATAGCCGCGCTGATGGTGATCGCCATCTTCCTCATCGTCACTGCATTAGTCGCCATTTTGTTTCAACTGTTTAGCGGTTATACCAACCTCGAACTTGACCTCTATCTCGTTGGTTATCTCTACAATTATGCAAGTCTTGGCTACTTGGCAATTGTGCTATCGGTTGTCCTCCAAATCCTGGCGCCGAATAAATATTTCGGCATGCTTTTTATGGTTTTGTACATCGTCGCTCTACTCGTCCTCCCTGGTGCGGGCTTTGAAGACCCTCTATACCTGTTCGGCGCGAGTAGTAGCACGCCTTACTCTGATATGAATGGTTACGACGGCCAACTTGCTTTCGCCGCCCAGTATCATCTCTATTGGGCGTGTTTTGCAGTAATCCTGAGCGTCGTCGGATATCTAATGTGGACACGCGGCCCGCAGGAACAATTCACGGCACGTTTACGCAACATGAAGGCCAATATGACTCGTGCTACCGGCATCGTTGCCGCCGTTGCAACGATCGGCTTTGTCGGAATGTTTGCCTCCATCTACTACAACACGCACGTCCTGAATGAATACATCACGAACGATGATCAACGCGCCAATTCGGCCGAATATGAGAGAAAGTATATTGGTCTCAAAGGACAACCTATTCCTCGCATTACAGACATCAAGATTGATATTGAGCTGTATCCGGAAGAGCAGCGATTTGTCGCGCATGGTGAATACGTGCTCGAAAACAAAACTGATCTGAACCTGATCGGTGTGCCAATCGGATTTGGCACACAAACCAATATCTCGGATCTGCTTTTAGCGGGAGCAACGCTAGAATCCTCGGATGACAAATATAACCTGCATCATTTCGTGTTCGATAAGCCTCTGGAACCGGGCGAAAAACGGACGCTCACTTACACGGCAGAACGAGCACCAAAAGGATTTAAACATCGCGGCAATCTGCCAGGACTGTTGAATGCAGGCGGCGGTGTCTTTGGCAACGGCACTTTCGTTAACAACAGCGCCTTGGGACCCACTATAGGATTCAATGAAGGCGCTACGCTCACCGATCGAAACAGCCGCTGGCGCGAGAACCTCGAGCCCACGCCGCGCTACCCGGATCTTGACGATGAGACTGAATGGGATAACAGCTATCTTACTCAGGACGCAGATTGGGTCCATTTCGAGGCCATAGTCACAACCAGTGCGGATCAAATCGGCATCGCACCTGGATACTTGATCGATGAGTCCTTAGACGGCGACAGACGCCGATTTCACTACAAAATGGATGCACCGATGCAGAATCTTTATGCGATTCTGTCTGCCCGTTATGAATCTATTGTCGAAAACTGGAACGGCATTGAGCTGTCCGTCTATTACCAACAAGGCCACGAATGGAATGTAGATCGAATGATGGAGAGCTTAGAAGCCTCTCTTAAGTATTTCGGCGAAAATCTAAGCCCATATCAATACCGACAAATGCGCGTACTGGAATTTCCAGCCTACTCGTCATTTGCACAATCCTTTCCCAATACTGTGCCATGGTCAGAAGGCCTTGGCTTTATTGCTGACCTAAGGGATCCAGAAGATATCGATTACGTATTCTACGTAGGTGCACATGAAGTCGCGCACCAATGGTGGGGACACCAAGTGTCGTCGGCAAAAGTACAGGGCCAGACGGTACTGGTTGAAACGCTCGCTCAATATTCCGCATTGATGGTTATGGAGCATGAATACGGTGAACACATGATGCGTCGATTCCTAAAATGGGAGCTTGACCGATATCTACAGGGCCGCGGTGGCGAAGCCATCGAAGAAATGCCCATCTATCGGGTTGAGAATCAGCAATACATACACTACCGAAAGGGTTCTATCGTGATGTATGCGATCAAAGATGTGCTGGGCGAGGAAGCGGTCAACCGTGCTCTGCGAAATCTAATAGCGGAATCGGCCTTTCAACACGACCCTTACCCAACAACACGAACGTTATTGAAACACTTGCGCGCTGAAGCGACCACCGACTCTCAGCAACAATTGATCACCGACATGTTTGAGAAAATCACACTGTGGGATTTGAAAGTCGATGCGGCAACCGTCGCTACACGAAGCGACGGAAAATATGACGTTACGATAAAACTAGAAGCCGCCCAGTACGAAGCAGACGGTGACGGGCAGCAGAAGGAAGTGACGTTGGACATGGAGATCGACATCGGCATATTCACAAAGAATCTCAACGACGTTTATGAAGGAGATGATCACGTTCTATATTTCGAAAAACAGTCGATTCATTCAGGTCAGAGCACACTCACATTCACCGTTGATGAACGACCAACACACGCTGGAGTTGATCCATACAATAAATTGATCGATCGCAATAGCGATGACAACGTCAAAACCGTCACTGAAATTACTTAACGGGCCAGAAAGGACCCATTTGATGAACCCAATATTTAATAGGCCGTTCATGTTATGCGCTCACGAATGAGACTCGATTGGCCTTCTGGCTGAACTCAGCGAACGAATGACACCAGAATTGAGTCATCGCTGTCTCGCTCTTTTTTCGACGCTAATATTGGCCGAATTACTAAGCTCCCTTCATAACAGTTTCCCCTTCATCCAGGGTGCTGAGTTGAGAAAGTTGGCAATGGCACTTCCCGGTGGGATCAGTTCATCACATGACTGGCGCATCTCATCTGTCAAGGACATCTCCATAACGGGTAGAACATCTTGTAGTTGAGCTAGCGTCCGTGGACCGCAAAGTGGCGCTGTGACATGCGGTTGATCTTTAACCCATAGCAGGGCTAAGTGAGCGGGTTCAAGTCCATAAGTGCGGGCGATAGCGACAAAAGCCTGGCCTGCATCCGCTGCTTTTTTGGTTATTCGTTCAGCATAGATTCCGCCACGATTGAAACGGGCCGTGTTGAAGGAATCTGGATTGGCAGAATCATAGCGTCCGGACAATAATCCCATAGCCAAAGGTGACCAAACAAAAACAGCCAGGCCAGCCGCATTGGCCGCTGGCAGGATTTCGTTCTCTACCCTGCGGTCGAGAAGATTATAAGGCAGCTGCTCCGACACCATTCGAATCAAACCTTTATAGTCCGCCAACATTGATGCTTCGGTGATCTTCCAGGAAGGAGAGGTCGTTGATCCGGCATAGCGAATTTTTCCCTGACGCTGCAAGTCGGTCAAGGCTCCCAAAGTCTCCTCGAGAGGAGTGTTCATGCAGACGCGGTGTGTCTGATAAATATCTATATAATCCGTTTTAAGGCGCTTTAGAGAATCTTCACAGGCTTTGATAATGTGCTTTCTAGAGGCTCCCTTATCATTGATGCCTTTGTTGCCAGTACCATAATAAAATTTGGTAGTAAGAATGACGTCATCGCGACAGTCGCTCTCCTGCATAAACTTACCGATTATTTCTTCACTGCGACCATCGGCATAACCATTTGCGGTATCGATAAGATTGATGCCGTTCGTGACGGCACAATTGAGGATCTCTATGGATTCTTTTTCCGGCGTCGGATTAGCAAAATTATCACTCCCCAAGCATATGGGAGAGACCTGTAGACCACTCCTTCCAAGTGGACGGTAAAATTCTTCATTCAGCATATCGTATAGCCTCCGTCCACCGTAATACTGGCTCCTTGCATATAACTGGACTGATCCGAGAGTAAAAAGATGGCCGCAGCGGCAATCTCGCTGGGATCGGCTAGACGCTTTTCAGGAATTGAGTCTGCAATCGTTTTGAGCTTCACATCTATTTCCTCCTGGGACATCGTATAGCCTCGTTCCGAAGCCAACATAGCGGTGTTAGTTTCGCCCGGCCGCACTTCATTGATGCGCACACCAGTGCCCGCCAGATCAAGCGCGGCACTACGTGTAATTTGACTAACCGCTCCTTTGGAAACACAGTAGCCAAAAACACCGGCTGCCGCGATCTCACTCCAGATGGAGCTGACATTGACGATCGAACCGGCTCCCTGTCTTTTCATTTGCCTTGCAGCAGCTCGGCAGAGGTAGAAACAGGCCTTGACGTTAACATCCATGACGAAATCAAATTCCTCATCGGTGCACTCGAGTAAACCGCTACGCTTAATGACTCCGGCGAAATTGACCAGGCCATCCAGCCTGCCCTGTTCATTGTGTGCTTTTTCAATTAAAGCATTACATTCCTCAACCTTGCTGATATCAATCACGCATGGTTCAGCGCCACTTTGTTCACAGGTCTCTTTCAATGCTGAATAATTACGATCAGCCGCATAGATGGTAGCGCCGAACTCTCTCAACTTGAGCGTGGCCGCACGCCCCATCCCGGAGGCGGCACCAGTAACAATTATAGTTTTATTGCTAAAATCATAATTCATTATCATTAAAGTCCTTGGATGAAGAGGAGACGTAGTTAGAACAATACAAAACAATTCCTACGCACACTTTCCGACCACCTGGAGTCTGCTGGCCACGGCGCAAAAAAAAGCAAGAAATTACATATGCACCTGTAACGGTTTACCCACTCATCTAACCACTGTAAATTTTCTTCATCAACGGTGTCGCTTTGCGCATGCCGACCATCGCCATGGTCGTAAGGACACCCGACATCATTGCGCCTGTCACACCGCAAGTAAGAATGTCTTGGCCTGTTAACCACAGCCCCTTGATTTTTGTTCGCGGCGTCAACCAGTCCTGCTGCAAGCGCTCAGCCGTATGATCAAGCCCATAGAGCTCACCGCGTTGATATCCGCTAAACCATTCCGTTGACAGAGGTGTCGATAGTTCATAGTAGTCAACCTTGCCCGCCAACTGCGGCAACTTGTCATACAGGTGCTTCATAATGCGCTCAACAAGAACTTCTTTGAACGATTCGTAATCCTCTCCACGCTTACCCCAAATACTGCCCTCCCATTTTTCAAACCACTCGTAAGGTGCGGGCACCACAATTTCAATCGTGGCGGTCCCTGGATGTCGATTCAAATAATCAGGATCTTTTGCCGAGGGAAACGAAATATATACGACCGGAAATTCCTTACTGGAATCTTCAATAAACTCATCTAGCGCTGCGTCGTAGTCATTCTGTGGATAAATCCAATAATTCGTTTTTGGCAATCCCAATTGCTCTGCGGTTTCCTGCAAACCTATATAGACACCCAGATGACTGAAACTTGGCCGCACGGCCTTCATCTGCGTGGCGTACCCGTGTGCTTGCGTGACCGATTTATCGAGCAAGTGATTAAACGTATTGTTAACGCCCGCTGACGATATTACGCAAGGGCAATTAATTTGATGACCATCCGACATTTCAACGCCGACGACCGTATCATTCTCCGTCAAAATCTTTTTCACGCGCGCATAGGTAAACACTTCGCCGCCGCTTTTCTGAATTTTCGGAATTATGTTGTCGGCGATCTTCCAACTACCACCGATTGGATAGAAGCCTCCGTAGAGATAATGACGCGCGATCATCGAATGCACGACGAACGCCGACTGCTTTGGCGGCAACCCCATGTCGCCCCATTGACCACAAATAGTGGCAATCAGATCCTTATTGTCAGTCAGTTCACTCAAAACTTCATACGTGTTACGCATCATGACGTCCGGCATCTTCCACTTCATAAAAGGTGCCGCAAGTGATCGTTGCCATGGTTTCATTACACGCGACATTCCAACCATCGACACGGCCCCACTCACCTGCGTGAGCAGCTCCATGTACCGATCGACTGCGGCCTCCTCA
>JABIUH010000041.1 GCA_018701055.1 Woeseia sp.
CCGCGCCAAGCCGGATCATCTAAAACGTTGCCATCGATAACCGGTTCGCTCGCAATTCTGGACGCCGATCCGATCGGCGCTACACCGTCAGTTGATTCTTGCCCAAACGATGCAAACGGCATAGCCAGTAAGCCAACCGCGCATACGCTAATTAGTCGCAATGAATTTCGCGAAATTCCTTTGATCACTCTTACACCCCAAGTCCTTGCTTCTGCAACTAAAACCATGCCGCTGCAGCCTGAACGGCCGTCAGTTTGCGGATCCTGAGACCACAATCAACAGGCTAAGTTCGAGGTTTGGCGGGATCTGACATTTCTTTGCAATCAGAGGTGCTCTCAGGTCTTCAATATATCGCTGTAGCCAAACAATCCAGCGGAGCCGCCGGTGTGGATAAAAACGATCGATTTCGTATCTTCAAAGTAGCCCGTTTTGATCAAATCGATCATTCCGGCCAGACCTTTACCACTGTAAACGGGATCGAACAACAAACCCTCGAGGCGAGCCAGTAACATCACTGCCTCATTCATTCCATCAGTGGCTAATCCGTATCCATCACCCACATAATCACAATTTGCGACGACGTCCTCCCGACTAACGATACCGGGTGCACCTACAAATTCAGCTGTTTCTACGGCCAATTTGTACACTTTTTCTTCCTGGGCATCTTTCGCCGCGTTCACGCCAATCCCTAACAATGGGATATTTGCACAACTGGATTTCAGACCCACGATCAAACCTGCTTGTGTGCCCGCACTACCTGTCGCATGCACCATGTGGTCAAAAACAAGACCGGCTCGATTGGCCTGACCCAAAGTCTCCAATGCGCAATCGACATAACCAAGCGCGCCAATCGTATTGGAGCCACCGCCCGGAATTATGTAAGGCGTCCTATTTTTCGCCCGCAGATCAGACGCAGTAGATTCCATCTCGGCGTTCATGTCAGTGCCTTTTTCGACATCGCGTATGTTCGCACCAAACATGCGACCCAATAGTACGTTGCCAGAATTTACGTACGCGTCCGCTGGGTCGGAGACGCGTTTCTCAAAGATCAGTTCGCAATCCATGCCGAGTTTGGCGGCCGCTGCAGCCGTTTGGCGCGCATGATTCGATTGCACTGCACCTTGCGTGATAATAACGTCAGCATTGTGTTTCTGTGCATCGGCCATTAAGAATTCGAGTTTGCGAGTCTTGTTGCCACCGGTACCAAGACCCGTGCAGTCGTCTCGCTTAACGTATATGTCAGGCCCACCGAGATGCTTACTCAAACGTGGCAAATGCTCCAACGGTGTTGGCAGGTGTGCAAGCGATACTCGTGGGAATCTTGATAACAACATGATGTTCTATTCCTTATTTTTAAATACTAAATTTATGACTAAATATCCGTCGCAATTTCCACTGTTCGCCGCGCCAATACGTCGGTCGAAGCGACGACCGGCAACGGATAATCAGTACCGTCAAATACCAGCGGAATTTCAGTACAACCTGCAATTAAAACCTCCGCACCCAGCTGTTTGAGGGCGTTCGCAACTTCTTCCATCGCCTGTCCAACGGCATCACTTTCGTCACCCGCTTTAATGGCATTGATCAATTCCATACATTTTAGCTGATTTGCGACATCCGGTATCACTGCGGTTCTACCGCTCGCTGCTATCGCGTCTTGATAGATACCAGTTTCCACGCAACCCGTGGTTGCCATGACACCAATTATTTGCGACTGCGGGCAAATCCTTTCAATCTCGCTAACCGACTCGTCAATAATGCTAACAAAACGAATGCCAGTAGTTGAGCGCATTTCGTCCAAAAATACATGTGCGGTATTGCACACCAAAACCAAAAACTCTGCCCCAGCGTCTTCAAGCCTCTTAGCCATTGTAGCGAGACGGGCTGAAACATCGTCGGATCCCGAGCTAATCGCTCGTTGTCGATTCGGGATGGTCGGATCGTTATCGACGATCATATGAACATGATCCTGATCCCGACCTGCCTCTGTCAGGGCGATTACCTTGGCCATGAAATCGACGGTCGCGCTTGGGCCCATACCGCCCATGACACCAGCCTTTTTTCGCTTTTGTTGCGTCATCGGATCACTGCATCATCAATATGGCCGCGAGAATAGCATTGATTGCACACGAATCCGCATAGCTCCACGTCCGGCGACCAATCGGGTACCCTATACGTCCATTGCTGGAGAGAAAGTCGATGAAATCGGTAATTTTATTTTTCGTATTGAGCGTCGCAGTTTCATTGCCAGCCGCTGAAAATTCACCGAGTATCGACCAACGATCCTACAACCTCGGCATCATGGGTGGATTTGCAGAAGTCGTCCACCTGGGCGTCAAAAAACTCGCACTTAGCGAAGTCATGACGCCGGAAAAAATGGACGATGTAATGGCGGACGCGCAGATAATCGCCGAACGCAATGAGGTTCTGATCTGGCGTGAAACCGATTTTCTGGTCACCGACCTCTATCCTACAGATGTCGCGCTCGGAAAACACGTTCTATTGATCTATACAGGCGACACGCTAGACGAATATCAGAAATTGAAGGCGGACAAGGAGGCATTGGTCGCGAGTGATGAATATCACGGCCAAGCTCGAGAAAACATTGCGCGTCAATTTGGTAGACTCCTTAGCTATCCGAAATCTGTAATTGACGATCTTCTAGAAAACAATCCTCTAAATAAATAAGAGAAAAATACAATGAGAAAAGTTTTGATGATTGCTGGTATCTGTATCGGCATTGGCGGCTGCGTGACCGATGGATCCGGTGGTCACAGCATGACGATGGGCGGTGACGCGGCGAGCTTTCATGACCCAATTGATTATATTCCCGGCGCGCTTGGCAACTATTCCTGGGAAATTACGACCGACAGTCCAGCCGCACAAGACTATTTCACACAGGGCATGCAGTTGCGTTGGGCGTACAACGTCAATGAGGCCGCTCAATCGATGGCCGAAGCACGACGGATCGATGACGCTTGCGCGATGTGTTACTGGGGCGAGGCTTTCGCTCTAGGTTCCTTCCTCAATGGCGGCATGACTGAGGCCAAAGCGCCGCATGCGCACACAGCCATTGAAAAAGCAGTCGCTCTCGCTGGGAATGCGAATGAGATGGAGCGTGACTTAATCATGGCAGCGCGGGCTCGCTATCCAGCCGACTACAATCCGGAAGAGCGCCGTCCGGTGGACGAAGCATTCGCCAAGGAAATGGAGCGCGTTTACGCAAAATATCCGGATAGCCATGAAGTGGCTGTCGTATACGCTGTAGCGCTATTTATGCTTGAAGAACGTCGCGGTTACCGCGATGTTAACGCTCCAGACCTGATTCGACTACATGGTGTATTAACGGGCGTGCTCGACGAAGACATAACGAACCCGGGCGCTTGCCATCTTTACATTCATTCAACTGAATCCAGTCAGGAACCGGGTCGCGCATTGGCTTGCGCAAAGTACCTAAGCGATGCGGTACCAGTGGCCAGCCATATTCAACATATGCCGTCACATACCTATAACGAAGTGGGTCATTGGGGAGATTCTGTCGAAGCTAATACGAAAGCATGGCATTCGGATTTAATGGCCGGAGAGAACAAGGGTTTTTCCTATGGACCAACTCACAATCTACACATGTTGTTATTTGCATCATCGATGGACGGCCAGGGCGCCATTGCGACTCAGGCCGGCAAGGACTACGCAAAACTCGGCGGGAACACAATGTTCCATGTTTTGACCCTGGTTAGGTTCGGCCGTTTCGATGAAATACTTGACGTTACCTCTCGCCCAGAGGGTGAGGTTGACGGCGGATTTTGGGATTTCGCGCAAGGCTACGCGGAGCTTCGCGAAGGCAATACAAAAGCGGCGAAACGATACCTCGCGAAAGTTCAGGATCTTGCGGAAAATTCTGACGGTATCTTTCGTTTTCATAGCGCGGAACAGCTAATGGGATTGTCCGCGAACATATTAGAGGGCGAGATTCTACGTGCCGAGGGTGACGTCGACGGTGCAATCGCCGCATTTCAACGCGCAGCCGAGTGGGACGACAAGCAAGAATACGACGAACCTGAACCTATCCCTTACGCGGCACGCCACTGGTTAGGTGCGGCCTTAGTCGAGGCAGGACGATTCGCTGAAGCCGAAAAAGAATACCGAACCGAACTTGCTGATCATCCACACAACGTTTGGTCGCTGCACGGGCTGAAGCAAGCCTTAGCCGGTCAGGGTAAGACAGACGCCGCAGTAGACGAAGATTACACAAACAGTACTGCTCGATCTGACACCTACATCACTTCATCGCGATTTTGAGTCATCTCGGGGTCAGAGTATTACTCTGACCCCGATTTCCTTCGAATAACATCAATTGATTCGAGTGCTGCGAGGTACTCTTCAACGTATTCGATCGGCACGTCGCCAATTTCCGTCACCAGCCAATCGCGAATGTCACTGACGGTTCTTTGTCCGTCGACGAAATTCAGAGCCTCGTAAGCATATTGACCGCCACCACCATATGTCCCGACGTAGCTACGTAGACGTAGGTGAGATACCGCTTCAGCGCCCAATTTGTCCGTCAGATAGGAATAGCCAAACGCACCCATTGGACCTTCTACATTCGGGTTTCTTTGATAGACGATCTGGTTTCGATAGACGGGCGCAAATGTTTGTACGTCAGGCGGAGCAACCAACTCCTCAAGTTCGGCCAAAAACGCTACCGAGTTTTCGTGGTCCTTCTCGTCAAGACCAGCAAATGGTTCGACGCTATGTACTTTGCGCCGCTCAACCGCAAAATGAATTTTTGACACTTCAATTTGATCGACTGCATTCAAACTTGCGCGACGTTCAAGCAATTCACCACTGCGTGCTAACGCGTTCCTTTTTAGCATCTTAAGCACAGCCGGCACGTCTTCGTCCGACATATTGGCTAGAAACCATGCGTTGACCGCGCCGATAAATGCGGCGCGTTTTAATTTAGTCGGGTCAATATTAGCGGCGAGGTCGTAATTTGTATGAATATAGCGATCCGGCCAGTCATGCAAGTACAAACCTGGTTTCTGCCATGTCCCTTCAAAAAAAACATCATGGTCGCTGCCCATATCAAGATTTTCCATTATGGCGAGCAACGGTTCTTTGCCGCCCTCAGGTGCATTCAACGGAAAATCGACTGTAATGCCACTGGCGAACTGCTCGGTTTGATCGTTCACAAAGTGACCCACTTCGTGTCCAAGGTCGCTAATGAATGACGGCACACTCATCGGGCCACCCGAGATTCGAAACACCGACTTCGTTACGGGACCGCCGCCGACCATATCCATATGAATGTTAGCTTTAATACGGCCGGCATCTTCGTGTTGGGTCAAATAGATAATGCTGCCTTCGATCTCCGCCGGCCAAAGAAAACGAATGCTTCGTTTCGGCCGTGGCAAAATATTATTTTTGATTAAAGCACTTAGCGTTCGCGCTACCTCCAAAATCGAAACACATCCTGACGCATTGTCATTGGCTCCCGGTCTCGGATGATCAAGGTGGCAGGTGAAATGAATATCTTCGCCTTTGTGCGTAGTGCCGTGGATCGCGGCTGCCGCGAAACCATACTGCCCGGTCTCGTGGCTGGCATCGACATTCGCAGACAGAATAATTTCTTCGCCCGCTTCAAGGCGCGCCTGAAATTTCCGCGCCTCACCGAGCGAAATCATAAAGCCGAATGATTTTGTATTGGGAAAACTTTCCAAGTGCCCCCATCGAACGAGGCGATCGTCCTCCCGCCACCATGCGGAGCGCTGATTCGGTGCGTAAGAAATAATACCCGCTGCACCGAGCTCTCCTACCGCGCGCTCAACAACTGTCTCAGGCTGGCTTGAAGTAAGCACCAGCTTTCCACGCACATCCTTGTTCGCGTAGTGTTCATCTGATGTACCACTGCCAATATCAACTAACGCGGCAGTAACGTCAGCCGAGAAACTATCTTGTGCGAGAGACAAAGGAACCGAACCCCAATCACCGAGTCGGCGTACACGAATCGTTTCGCCATCAATGTTGCCGAGC
>JABIUH010000315.1 GCA_018701055.1 Woeseia sp.
ACACGGTTGGCTCAATGGAAAATTCCACGGAGAAAACGCGGCAACTGTACCGATCGGCTGGTGATGCACGATGTAGCGAACGCCGGGAGCACTCGGAATAACGCGCCCGTAGGTGCGGGTGGCCTCGCCCGCGTCCCATTCGAAAAACTCGCAGCCTCGGATCACCTCTAGACGGGCCTGGGCCAGCGGTTTGCCATGTTCCGCAGTGATGGCGGAGGCAATTTCCTCCTGCCGCTCCCGCAAGAGTGCCGCCGCTCTTAACAGGACGTTTGCCCGCTCAACTGGCGCAACTTGACTCCAGATGTTGAAACCCTTTGCGGACGCATCCAGTGCATCGTCCAGATCTCGCTTCTCCGCATGCGGCAAGCGACCGATCTCTTCCTCCGTCGCCGGATTCAGTACTGGAAGGTCATCTTTGGTCTTGCGCCATTCGCCATTGATGTAGAGATGTAGGTCTGGGTACTTGCTCATCTTGTGCCTCATACATGCTTGTGTCGTGATCAGGCTCCCACGACGCTGCCATTCGTTCAAGTGAATTCAGGGGATGCAGATATCAGGTTTCTTGATAGCTAATGGCTGGGTTCAGGCGACTGAGCACGGTCAGGACTCTCGCATAGCTTTTGCGGTGTGACGTAGCGCTTTCAGAAACGCGGTGCCCGCGGGTGACAGGGCGTCGGGCCCCCGATAGGAAACGCCAACAGGTCCTTTTCCAAACGGCACGGTCCAGTTAATTTCAACCAGCAGACCGTTGTCAATGTCGCTAGTGACGACGTGCTTCGGAATCAGGCTGACGAGGTCGCGGGTCTGCAAGAGCGACCGGTTCAATAGGTAGGACACGGACTCAAGAATGTTCGGTGGAACGAACTGGTCCTGACCGACGAAAAACTGATCGACCTGCCGACGCAGGGTCGTTTCAAGGGGAGGTAGAATCCATCCATATGGTCTGATCTGCTTGAAGGACACCGATTTTTCACCGGCTAGCGGGTGCTGACTGCCGACGACGGCCAGAACACGTTCGTCAAAGAGCTTTTCTTGCACAAGCTTTGCTCTATGCCGATAGGAAGGAAGGCGACCGACGATCATGTCGATTTCGCCCGCGAAGAGTGCCGGCATCAGGACGTTGTTTGTTCCTTCGACAACTTTAACGGCTACCTTGGGTCGCTCTGTCAGTAACGTCTCGATAGCATTCGGCAACAGATTTGGCGCTGCCGCCAGAAGAGTGCCGATTACTACTCGCCCGCTGCTACCTTCGGTCAGATCATCCAGTTCCTGTGCAGCGTTCGAAACTTGAGTAAGAATCAACTTGCCTTGGCGAATTAAGGCATCTCCATATACTGTTGGGATCACACCGCGATTGGTGCGTTCAAACAGTTGCACCTCGAAGTCGAGTTCCAGATCACGAATCAGTTTTGTCGCGGCCGGCTGCGAAACCTCTAATTCGCGGGCTGCCCTCTGGATACTCCCATATTGCCCAACTGCGACCAGCAATCGCAGTTGCTTGAGCTTGAGGCGGGTAATCGCACGATCGACTATTCTCGAATGGCGGCTCATCAAACCGGAAATCTGGAAACAGGTCTTCTGAATCTCATGCTCGAGTCTACGTATGCGGCCTTTCGCGGCCAATGCGGATATCGTCGAATGGTCGGGCAGGGATTGCACCCGGAATTCGAAATAGTAGCGAGCAAAGTTGCCTGTTGCCCGATCAACCTGGGCCCTTCTTCAATAGTGCAAATATTCATAGAGTCCTTTTTTGGTCATTCCATTATCAGAAGTCGGAAGTGAGTGGATATCAGATTATATTATACCCAGTTGCCGTGAATCGATAAGCTCTTAGAGTATTGTTGACCAGCATCGCTCTGAACCCATACACCAACGGGAAGGGTCACAATCAAATATTCGAAGTTAGAAGCTAAGGATCATGCCCGCGAAAATATGCGCGGGATTTGGGCCGCCGCGTTAAACCCTTTCAACGACGACCTGTCGCTGAATGAGGTTGGCTTGCGAACGAACATTAGACATTGGATCGACGATCTCGAGATCCAGGGTCTCTTTATTGCCGGAAAACAGGCTGAATTTTTCTCGATGAGCCTGGACGAACGCAAACGAAATTTCGAAATTGCTGTCGAAGAGTGTGACGGCAAAGCCGGAGTCATCGTTTCGGTGTCGGATCAGAACTTCGATGCGGTCAAAGAGCTTGCACGACATGCACAGGACTGCGGCGCTGATTACATCGTCGTGCATGCGCCAATACTAAGCTTTGTGCACGATCGCGGTGAGATCCTATATCAGTACTACAAGGCACTGTGCGACATTCTCGACATTGGCATTGCCATGTGGAGCCATCCGGATTCCGGCTACCTGATGCAGCCGGAAGAATGTGCCCGTATTGCCGAATTACCCAATATCGTCGCTATCAAATATTCAGTTCCACGCGAGATGTATATACGGCTGACGCACATCGTCGGCGACAAGATTCATGTATCCACGTCCTCGGAGGACGAGTGGCTAGACAATATCGAGGAGCTCGGATGGAAGCTCTACCTCTGTTCTTCCCCGCCATATCAATTGCAGACGAAAAATGACAAACGTATGGACGAGTACACACGTCTCGCTTTATCGGGTCAGTTCGACGAGGCTCGACGTGTTCGTGACAGCCTCAATCCGGTGCGCGATGCAATGGCGCGATCTCGACCGGCGGACAAACCACAGGCGTTCGGCAAATACTGGCAAGAGCTGCTTGGGCAGGTAGGAGGACGTGTACGACCGCCAATGCTTGAACTGACCGATGCGGAGAAGGCCGTCATTCAAGAAGCCTTTGAGACCTGTGGGTTGAAATCGTAAATCCCGATTCTGAGTGTGCTGGCAGTACGAATTTTCGGAAATTTAGCCAGATTGACTCGACGACAAAGAATTTTTTTACGATGTTTGAAGCGTTTCATCTTGCGAATTAGAAACTTTATCTAACACGGCTCTAGCAGATGCATGGGAACGACAGAAGATTCTGATGCCACCAGAATTTGTGGCATTCATGGACGAAAA
>JABIUH010000040.1 GCA_018701055.1 Woeseia sp.
CGACTAAAATCAGTCTAGAGGCGAGTTTTCGGTACAGTTCCAATCGTCAGTTTTTGATAGTTCGCGATATCGTCGATGAAATCCGCAAGCAAACTGTCACAAACTATGGAGTTGATATTGAAACGAGATGGATCGAACGATTTGCTCCACTCGTTAATGATGAGGGTGTCACCTCGAGTCTGGTCAAAAGCCTGTCCGACGTTCCCGGTGTAACCTATCGAGAAACAGCGACACCCTCAATGGTTGCAGATGACTTTGGGTATTTTGCCGAGCTTGTCCCTAGTTGCTATTTTTGGATTGGCACTGGACAGACAGATACGAATCTCCATGCGGACAACTTTGATTTTAACGACAATATTTTGAAGGTTGCTCCAGCCGTCCTACATAACTATGTCATGTGTTGTGGGTTTCAGGAGCAAGCGAACGAAGCGTGATCTCAAGTTGACTGCGACTTTCTCTACGCCAGTCTCTAACAACGGCCAACCAAGAGGATAATCCAAGGATGTCAGTTGGACAATTACGAGACAACGCAATTACGTCGCTGTTCGGGCGGCCCAAAATCGTCATCGGCGTCATACATTCGAGGGCACTGCCAGGTGCTCCAAGATATCGCGGCGGTCCGGTTGCCGAGATTTACGACTACGCACTAGCTGAGGCGCAACGATATGCAGAAGCCGGTGTGGACGGACTGATCGTGGAAAATCACGGCGACATCCCGTTTCTTAAACCGGACGCAATTGGACCAGAAACTGCTGCTTGCATGGCTGTCATGACAGAACGTGTCCGGGTTGCAACCGGTCTGCAAATCGGCGTGAATGTCTTGGCAAATGGGGCACTTCAGGCATTGTCCATCGCGCAAGCAGCAGGCGCTTCGTTCATACGTGTCAACCAGTGGTCGAACGCCTACGTCGCCAACGAGGGAATAGTGGAAGGACCAGCCGCCATAGCATTGCGCTATCGCAGAACCATCGGTGCCGAAGCGGTTCGGATTTTTGCGGATGTACATGTTAAACACGGCGCGCATGCAATTACCGCTGATCGCAGCATCGAAGAGCTGGCGCGTGACAACGAGTTCTTTGACGCCGATGTGGCGATTGCGACGGGCCAGCGTACCGGCAATGCCGCAACTCCAGAAGAGCTTGCCACGATCGCTGGAGCAACAAGTCTACCCGTGGTGGTCGGCAGCGGTGTTAGCGAGGGCAACGTGGAAAGAATAATGTCGACCGCAAGTGGCGTCATAGTCGCAAGTTCTCTTAAGAAAGATGGTGTTTGGTGGAACCCCGTTGATCCGGCGCGCGCACGAAGCTTCATGCGGGTGGTCGAGGACTTGCGGTGACACTACGAGTCATCGGCAACACGACACGCGATATTTTCTATCAAACTCAGAACTTTCCTGTGCCTGGCGAGAGCGTTCTTGCAGCGGAACGCAAAGAAGACGTTGGAGGGAAAGGATTCAATCAAGCCGTTGCGGCCGTTCGCGCTGGAGCCAAAGTCTGCTTTACAACATCTGTAGGGAATGATGCATCAGCTGCGATCCTGCGCACTGCGATTGACGCAGTTGAAGGAATGGTAGCTAACGTTTTGACCGCGCCATTTTCCACGGACGAGTCGGTCATCATGATCAGCGGCGACAGCGAAAATGCAATAGTCAGCACTGCTGCCTGCGCCAGGTGGCTTGATGTCCGTAGTCTGACACCGACTTTGGAATCAGTAATCCAAGGCGATATGCTTCTAATGCAAGGAAATATGCGCCAAGAGACGACCGCGATTGTTCTGAGTCAAGCACGAGCACGCGGCGCGACCTGCATCTTGAATCCGGCTCCACTTCCGCAAGATGCTGCCGCACTGGTGGCATTGGCAGACATCGTCGTCCTGAATCTGGTTGAGGCTTGCACAATTTTGGGACACGCATGTGTCAACACCGAGACTAACACCATCACCTCTGCCATCAGCAGCGGCAAGATGCTGCAGGCGCAAAGTGGATCTGTTGTCTTGCTAACCTTAGGTTCCAAGGGTTGTGTCATCCTATCCGATGCAGAACCCATTGAAATTCCAGCGCCCCGAGTCGTAGCGGTGGATACAACGGGCGCGGGAGACACCTTCACCGGATGGTTCTGTGCGGGGCGCATGAGGGGGCTGTCACTCGAGGACGCCGCTACGGAGGCCGTCGGTGCCGCCGCTCTGAAGGTCACACGCCACGGCACAGGAAACGCCCTGCCTTCGCGGGCAGAGTACTCAAAATTCGTGGAAGAGTAATGTCAGAATAAACTTGGTTGGGACGCAGAGAGCACCCTTCTAGGGGTCTGTTGCGGCTGAATGCAGAATGGACACCCTAAGCCTTATGCCTTCCAGTCGGCGGTACCTTGCTGCGAATCAATACTAACAGGCTGTTGAACAAGCTGAGCGCTCGACGCAATCCACAAGGGAAACGTTGCATGAGCAAGAATAGGATTCGTAAACTGTTGATTTTATTAAGTTATCTTTTGTTGTCTGTCTATACCCATCTGTAGCTCAGGTAGTATCAAGTAGATTTATTTGCAGACTGTATGCAAGCTACGTTAGAGTGAATGAAATCGTTTTCATGTCGAATAAATATTATAAACAGACTTTGCGCTGAGGCTGAAAAACACGATTTTTCCTCGGCTATCTGACAACGAGCGGGCTTTTTGCGGTCACGCTCGATGACGCCAAAGTGCAAAGCCGGGATGAGGTACCAAGATGAACAGAATTCCGCGCGTCGTAGCATGGATTTTCACTTGCTTAAGCTTAACCGTTGGCGCTCAAGCCGACGAGCTTGTTATTCGTGAATTTCAAAAACAAGAAATGACCCCCATCTATTGGTCGGAAGGCGCCGCGATAGGTGACTTTAATCAGGATGGTCACCCGGATATTGTCAGTGGACCAAACATTTTCCTGGGACCTAACTTCGATCGAAGGGAAGGTTTTCGTCACGAGTTCTATCCAGCGGTTGGGCCAACCCGGCGGGACCCAAATGATTTTTCGTATTACTCTCTGGACAATTTCTTTTCATACCCCTACGACATCAATGGCGACGGCTGGACGGATATCCTGACGGCGGGACTTCCCAATACCCCTGCTTACTGGTAC
>JABIUH010000039.1 GCA_018701055.1 Woeseia sp.
AGTTGATTCGATGCACCGAACAACAACGTGGTTGCGAAAAGCGTCGCTGCAAGCGTTGCGTAGTCGCCGAATCCAAGCGCTCGATCGATTGCCGGCAACAATGTAAGTAACGCAAGTGCTACTAGTAGTAAATTTCGCATGACCAAGCCGCCGGACAAAAATTGCTCAGAGTCACTCTTGCCACCAAATCCACAGCCGCAATCAATGTAGTGGCGTCCCCGCATAAGATTAATGCCGATCGCGAATGCATACATGCCTAACAAGATAGCGCTTCCAATTGCCGTCATTGATTGTTGGTAAAAAGCAAGCAACCAACTGGCCCCGAGCAGTAACTCGAATAGTGGCAAAAGGCGCGACATCGGAGAGACCAAAACTTCCGGCAAAAGTTGGTACTCAAGTAGCGTTACTCGAAAGCTCGGCCCCTCAGCAAGCTTGTGATAAGCAGCGACGAGGAACATGACTCCCATACCGATGGATATGGCTTTGGTGATTAACGGGTCCAACATGGTTCGTGGCTTACCTCAGAGATCCTCAAATAGTGCAATTTCTGGCGCCTCGATTGAACGTTGATGCACAAACGTGCGTGCATCGTAGACGTTAACCTCGCCTTCATCGTTGCCGACGATCAACAGTGGTTCAGCTTCTTGGGTGACCATCAATGTTGCGGAAGGTATTTCTAACTCAATCCGCGCAAGGCGCCGTTGGGTGGTCGTGTTGAAGACCCAAATTTCGGTACCTGCTTCGTGGTGTGTGTACTGCTCGCCCTGGTGCATGGCGATGTACAGCAAACCGAGATCTTTGTGGACCGAATTGAGCTGACTCCCGCCGGGTAACCAACCTTCCTCAGCATCTTCTTCACTGAGAATTGACCAGGCATCGCTGATATTGACGCTATTGCCGTTCGTGGTTACATCAAATACGAGCCCCGCGTTGGATAACAATGACCAGCCCGTTGCCGTTTCGCGCGGTCGGTCATACACAGGATCTTCTTGTATATCAAAAAACTTCGTACTTCTTACGCGGTTTGATTCGGTACCGTCGGCGCCCAGCCGCACCAATTGCAGCGTTCCGTCTCCGCATAGGCTCATAAAGCCATCATTTTCGACAGGCATGATCAGTGCGCAGCCCGGCGTCGAAATCTCTCCAACGAAACTGCGATTTTCCACATCGACGATCGAGACGGATTGCGCCGGCGTCATGTTTGACACACCGACATACCTGCCACCGCTCATCAGGCCTATGTAGGCCCGGAAGGGCAGAGCGACTATCTTTTTCGGAATTTCGACTTCGGCCACAGGCGACAGATTTTCGTAATCGTGAATGACGAGAACGTCTGTACGCTCACCATATGACCCTCGAGCATAAAATGATGCCGCTGCGTAGAATTCGCCACGCGCCGGATTGGGTTGGACAGCGGGTGTGTGGCCGGATATGGAGATGAGGCCATACATATCGCCTGATGAAGCGTCAAAAACATAACCCGCATTTCGTCCGACAGCCATGAACCAGTTTTCGCCAGGATCCGGCATTGTTTCGGGCGGGCTCATGGTTTGCGGTTGAATCTGAGCGCTCGCAATTGAAAATGTGCAGCACAGGGTAAGAATGGTGGCAACGCGCATTTTTTTCATCCTCCGTTTCCGGTGAATTGATTTGTTTTGTTCACGTGCGCGGGATTCTAGCACGAATGGACAATATCGACGTGCAAGCGAGGGTCATGAAGTGGCAAAATATCATCTCATGAAACAGTCAATTCAGATTTCTCTTTGAATCTCAAAAAAACCACTACAATTTTCGTATTTGGCAGCATTGCTGTCGTCGTATTATTCGATGTTGATTGGGTACTCGACTTCGGACAAAGCAATGGATACGAGGTCCCCGCTCCTGCGGTCGAGGCGCTTTACGAGAATTGCTATGCCATCAAGGACGATGCGATGCATCGCCAGGCATTTGGCACGATTGATAATCCTGATGTGCAGCGAGAATTTATTTCTGCGAATCGCGCCGTAATCGCTGCCGAATGCAGAGCAGAGTTTCCACGGCAATTGATATCGGTGGAGATCGATACTTCGCCAAACCTCATTGATGTACGGCCACGCTTTTGGTGAATATCAATCGCAGGTTAATGCCAATTTAGGCAAATCCAGAAAATATTTTTTGATGTCCCTCGACGATGCGTTTCGTCTCTTCCGGTTCGGCATGGGTCGAGTAATCGCCAGGTTTAAAAGTGCCGCCCAATAACAGTACGTCCGAACGTGAGAACATGTAGAGGAGACCTGAACCGCCGCCGATCGTCAGGTAATCTACATCGGGGTCCGGCGGCATAAATACCAATTGTCCTTTTGCAGGTGTTATTTCCGTATCACCAAATAGTTTTCCGGCGCCCAAGCCGGTGCAATTGAAAATGACCGGTTCGTCTAAGGTGACTAATTCCGATTTGTCTTCGAAATTTTGAATGACGAACTTGCCGCCCGCTTGGAGGAAATCTTCTGTTAGTCGACGCAGAAATGTTGCTGGTTCTACCATCATCGTTAACGAGCATCGAACGTAAGGCGAATCAAACGGGTGCTCGTCCGGCATGAGTTCAGTTTGATAAGGGTATAACGCATCAAATTTGTCGCCCTCATCACTGAACGGTCTCTGGCTTAAATTATAGAGTTCTGTCCAGTGAATGCCGTAGTCAGCACCGCCCAAATTGGTATGCGCGTGATGCGCAATTCGTGCTGCGAAATCAAGTTGCGATTTGAACGCTGCGGAGGAGACTTCCGGGTCATGAGCGCTAGCCACTCCCCACTCACCACCGGCAACGTTGGACGTCGTGTGGCGAGCGACGGTTTTCGTTCGAATAGTGACCCGCCACCCAGCGTCTTGTAAAAGCCGCGCTGTGGTCAGTCCCATAACCCCGCCGCCGATAACTGCTGCAACACGGTGTTCCATGCCCAGCGTCTCACGCACCGCGAGAGCAGATGATCCCCATGACAGCGTTATGCCCGCACCACCATGGCCGTAGTTGTGAATGACCGTTTTTGCGTCGAGCTTTTCACTTTTAACGACGAACCCAGATGGCCGATAAGGTCGGTGTCCAACGATGACACGTATGACGTTTTCCATCGATATCCTCGGTGCAACCCAAGGTTTTCTCGAGTATTGCCGCTGGTATTTGTTGCGCGAAGTCGCCATTGGTACACAGCCGCCAAGAGCGGCTGTGGCGGCACCGGCGCCGAGCGACTTTAGAATTTTACGGCGTTGTTTTTGCATTCTATTCCCCATTGTGCGCACACGAGCTGGCTAAATACAGATTAGTTGGGTGACGCCGCAAAAACAATTCTGCGTGACTAGTGGTCCATCAAACCTACCTTGGTTGACTACTAGATCCGTACGCGCTGTTCATTGGCACGGGCATTTCGTAAAGTGACAGTTGGATTTCAGCAGGGGGGTCGCAATGAAACGCAAGGTTACTCGTCGAGATTTTCTTAATGGCACGCAAGTTGCGCTGGGCACCTCGCTGTTAACGCCCTGGTCAGAAGTATTTGGCGCGTCTGGCGACGGTTTTTCGCTTGACCCGGATTACTATCCGCCGGCGCAGATGGGATTGCGAGGTAGCCACGCAGGCTCGTGGGAAACCATGCACGCGCGGGTGTCAGGTGCAACCTGGCCGACAAGTCCGGTCGATGAAACCTATGATCTTGTGGTCGTCGGCGCCGGCATAAGCGGTCTCAGCGCGGCGCATTTTTATCGAAACGAAAACCCGGCAGCAAAGATACTCATTCTCGATAATCACGATGATTTCGGTGGGCACGCGAAACGGAATGAATTTCAAGTGAACGGTGAAACGCGCATGGGTTACGGCGGCACCGAAACGATTGATACGCCGTCGAGCTACGCGGATATTTCCCTCGATCTACTGCGCGATATCGGCATCGATGTGCAACGTTTTTACGATTACTACGATCAGGATTTATACGCATCGATGGATCTTTCCTACGGTATCGCCTTTGATCAGGAAACTTACGGTCAGCGAAAGATGGTCGCCGGTTATGGCAGTACGCCTTGGGCTGAGTTCGCAGCACAAACACCGTTAAGCGATGTGGCAAAAGCGGATATGGTGCGTGCGTTTACTGATGAGCAGGATTACCTGCCAGGAATGACGCGAGACGAAAAGGTCGCGCTCTTGGAAAAGATTAGTTATCGCGAATATCTGCGCGACTACGTGAAGGTTGATGAGCAAGTGCTCGAAATGTATCAACGCTGGGGAATGAGCTATTGGTGTGTCGGTATGGATGAGGTTCCGGCCATTTATATTCTCGGCTATACAGACGGCGGTGGCTTGCCCGGGCTTGAGCATACGCTGCCAAGAAAA
>JABIUH010000495.1 GCA_018701055.1 Woeseia sp.
ACGATGCAAGACCTTGGCATGGAGGAAGGCTTCGACGTCGGCATGGAAATGTCCGGCAACCCAACGGCTTTCCGCGACCTGCTCCGCACCATGCATCATGGTGGCAGCGTGGCATTGCTCGGGATTCCCCCAGACGACACTGTGATCGACTGGACTCAGGTCATTTTTAAGGGCCTTGTCATCAAAGGTGTTTACGGACGCGAGATGTTTGAGACCTGGTACAAAATGTCCAGCATGCTGCAAAGCGGTTTAAACATAGACCCAATCATTACGCATCACTTCCCGGTATCTGCCTACCAGGAAGCGTTCGAACTGATGGAATCCGGGCAGTCGGGAAAGGTAATTCTTAACTGGGATTAGTCATGGGGTCAGAGTCGTGATTCTGACCCCGCAACGAAACCGCTTACGCCCTGCTATTGAAAGTCGCACATGCAGTGCGCGTAAATTCCTTTCGGATCGTTAAATCGGACCAGCGGCGATAGCTTGGCCTCAACTACGTCAGCTAAGCGCTCCAGCGATGATCGTTTCCGGCTGAACACGCCAACATCCAGACCTAACTTACCCGCACCGGACATCAAATCGAGTGCAAGTTGCTCTCCGGGCCCGAGTTCCTGAGCAAAGTATTTGATTCCATAGCTGTCGGATTCAAGATCCGCTAACTGTGCTGCCTCGACAATAGCCTCATCAATGTCTCCAATGCCGTCAATGAGTCCGTTCTTCAATGCATCGCTGCCGGTCCAAATCCGACCCTGCCCAATACTGTCGACAACCTCTTTTTCCATACCGCGATGCATCGCCACGCCTGATATAAAATCGTCGTATCCTTCGTTGATAAACATCTGGAATAACGTCTTGGAATCAGCGGACATTTCTCTGTCCAGTCGCAACTCCCCTGCCCACGGCGTCGTTCCAATGCCGTCTGTCGATACACCAATGGTGTCGAGCGAACGTTCGATTGTGGGAAACATGCCAAATATGCCGATTGATCCGGTTATCGTGTACGGCGTGGCGAAGATGCTGTCCGCGGCCATTGAAACCCAATAACCGCCGGAAGCAGCAAGACTGCTCATCGACACAACGACGGGCTTGCCTGCTTCTTGCAGCGCCTGAACCTCGTTAAGGATGAGCTCTGACGCGAATGCGCTGCCACCGGGACTGTCCACGCGAAACACAACAGCGGACACGGCATCATCATTTCTCGCCTGCTTGAGCAGGTTTGCCGTCGAATCTCCGCCAATTAACCCAGGTGCCTGTGACCCATTAAGGATTTCACCCGCAGCGACGATCACCGCGACATTTTTTTCCTCTACTGTGTCGCCTTGCAACATGCGCATCTGGGGCAAATAATCGCCCAGCGCTGTCCCGGCATAAGAGTCACCGTCCTCTGTCTTTCCAGCCACGTCGATAATGAGCTGCTGGAGTTCTGCACGAGTGACCAAACCATCAACGAAACCCTGCTCAAGCGCCAATTGCGCCAGATCACCATTCATCGCTTCAACATGCGCGATAAGGTTTTCGAGAACGTCCTGTATTACGCCACTGTCCAGACTACGAGCGGCCTCAACGTCGGACATATACCGCACCCAAAGTTGATCAAGCACTGCCAACAGCGCTGCCTCTGATTCGACGGACATGTCGTCGCGCATGAAGGGCTCGACAGCCGACTTATAAGTGCCAACCCGAAAGATGTTCCAATCGATTTTCAACTTATCGATCGCAGTCTTGTAAAAATTACGGTACGAGCCGAATCCGCTAAGAACCAGAGCGCCATCGGGATGCATGTAAACGGTATCCGCATGTGCGGCTAAGTAATACGATCCCTGGCCGTAATAATCTGCCGTAGCGATGACAGGCTTTCCGGACTGCTTGAAGTCTTCAATAGCCGAGCTGATTCTTTTTAATTTACTGAGCCCGCCTCCTGGCATGGCAGATAGGTCCAGCACTACAGCCGAGATCCTCTCGTCATCCTTCGCAAACTCAAGCCCGTCGACGATATCTTTCATCAACGTTTGCGGCGGTGCGTCGCCCATCAATTCCTGTAACGCACGTTCAAACGGGTCACCCGCCAATTGCTCGACAATAATCCCCGCAGGTTGGATCACCAAAGCGCCACTCTGAGGAATCACCACAGAAGATGATGATAAAGCACTGATAATTATCGTAAAGAAAAACAACAAAACCAGCAAATGCAAAATCTTTCGTAGACCATCAACACCGCTCCATAAGAACCGAAACAGTCGCGATAGAGAACTCTTAATACTCATAAATTCATTCCACAGTTACGTTAGTGACGCCTTCGTCTAAGGGTCGAGAATATGCAATTCGATATATTACGCCGTTTTGATCGTCGCTCACGAGCATTAATCCATCGGGCAAGGTCAGCACGTCGACGGGTCGTCCGGATACCGCTTCGTCCTGCAACCATCCGTCGGCAAACGTTTCGTAGCCGGCGGCTGCGCCCGCCTCCATTCGCACCAGACTAATACGGTAACCAATCTTTTTGGATCGATTCCACGATCCATGCTCCCCGATAAACGCCTGCCCCGTGTATGAACTCGGAAACATCTAGCCACGATAAAACTCTATGCCCAAAGGCGCAACGTGCGGCCCAAGCTTCTGGGCAGGCGCAACAAATTCGGAACAGTCTCGTCGATCTCCAAACTCTGGATCGGCAATGTCCGCGCCATGACAAAAGGGAAATCCGAAATGCATTCCATCGGTTGGGGCACGATTGAATTCTCCGGGTGGAGTATCGTCGCCTAACATGTCGCGACCGTTATCCGTGAACCAAAGCTCATCGGTATCGGGATGCCAATCAAAACCGACAGAATTTCGTATGCCACTTGCAACGATCTCCTGATCACTTCCATCCCCATTCATGCGCGAGATATTGGCGAAGCCTTCGCGTTCACAAACATTGCAGGGCGCTCCGATTGCGACATAGAGTTTGCTATCGGGGCCAAAATCAATATAGCGCCAGCCGTGATATGTCTCGGTGGATAGCGTGTCAATGACAACTGCCGGGTCCGGAATGTCATCTAGCCGCGTTTCAATATCATCAAAGCGTAATATCTGATGATGCGCTGCGACATACAGATCGCCGTCATGAAACGCGATGCCATTCGGCATCTTTAGACCTTCCGCAATGGTAATCACCGTCGGTGATGATGCCTGTTACGGAACAACAGCGTAAACCCTGCCATCTCTTCGAGTCCCTACAAATACCGTCCCGTTTGCACCCAATGCCATTGATCTAGCATTGGGCACTTCATCAGTCCAGATCTCTATTGCAAGGCCCGGTGGCAAACGGATATCTGCAAGGTCCAGCTCTGATTGCGCGATAACCTTAAGGCTAAGGAGCAACCCTGCGACCAGCACGCAGGAAACTATTTTGATGGGGCTCACATGTACTCGCAAGAAATCAGGATTATTGAGTCAAACGATCAATCTGATAGAAGCCAAAGCGACAAGCCCGGCCAATACATGATCAAGAGAACAGAGATCATCAGGATAATCAGGAATGGGAACGTAGCCGAATAAACGTTCATGATGGGTCGATTAAACCGGTAGCTGGCGATAAACAAATTCAGACCCACTGGCGGCGTCAGGTAGCCGAGTTGCATTGCCGCGAGGAAAACAATACCCAGATGAAAATCGTTCACGCCATACTGCGCGGCAATAGGCAAAATCAATGGCACGACCAGTACGGTCGCCGAAAAAATATCGAGAATGGCACCCAGAATTAACAAGAAAATAAACAAGAGAAACAGGAAACTCGCCTGACTAGAAACGTATTCCGTTATATAGGCAAGAATTTGCTGCGGTACGCCAGCGTCAATCATGTAATTGGTCGAAGCCAACGAAACACCAAGAATAATGAGAATGCCGCCGACCAAGAGCATCGATTCACGCATAAGTCCGGGTAATTCTTTGATCTTTATTTCGCGCAGAATCAACACTTCGACAATGAAAACATAAAGCGCTGTTACTGCTGCAGCCTCCGAAACCGCGAAGTAACCTGAGTAAATGCCGCCGAGCACAACAACAGGCAGCGGCAATTCCCATTTTGCTTCCCACAGTGCAGAACCAACCTCACCCCAGGAAAAGGACCCGAGTGGTTTACGGTTGTGACGATTGATCCATAGGCTGTAACCGGACAATAAAACCAGCATCAAGATGCCGGGCAACACGCCGGCGCGGAACAGATCATCAATTGAAATCTCAGCAACAACACCGTACAAAATGAGCGGTAACGAAGGGGCAAACAACAACCCGAGACTGCCCGAGGTGGTCACCAGGCCAAGGTTGAAATTGTCCGGATAGCCATCCTGCTTTAGTGCAGGATACAAAATTGCGCCAAGCGCAATTATCGTGACACCTGAGGCGCCGGTAAATGCCGTGAAAAATGCGCACGCTGCCAGTGCGACCAGAGCCAGCCCTCCCGGCATCCAACCGAGCATTGCGCTTGTAAGGCGAACCAGTCGATGCGGTGCGTTACTCTCACTCAACAAATAGCCCGCAAAGGTGAACAATGGAATCGCGGAAAGCATCGGCATACTGGCAATGCCCAGCACCTCGATCGCCATTGCCATCAGATCGATCCCTTCATTCTGGTAGCCGAACATCGCGCTCGCGGCAATAATCGTAAACAGGGGTGCGCCAAAAATGGCCAGGATAATTAGCGCAATACTAAAAATCATTCCGCTGCCTCATCCGGTCGAACTGCGCGCACGACCTCACTGCCACAGGATAGCGCGAATCGATAACTCATCAATACGAACGACAGCGGCAGCAACGAGTACGCAATCCACGCTGGAAAATCGACCAGAATAGAGTCCTCGAACTCGATGGTCAGTTGCACGAAACGCCACGAATGCCACGCCAACAGTGCACAAACTATGGCAGCGAATGCCTCAACGATAATGCGTGGGAAGCGGGCATACTTATCTGCCACGAAATGTGACAGCAGATCGATTCGCAGATGTCGATTGCTGCGGCTTGCCGCAATGGACGCAATTAACGCGATCCACAATACAAAAAGTTTGACGAGTTCATCCGCCCAGATGAAACCGTAACTAAAGAAAATTCGTAGGACAATTTGGCCGACTGCAAGCAGCATTAAAGCGCCGAGTAATAAAACTAGCGCGGTACTTTCGAGTGCGGTGCCCCATTTTTCGAGACGCGCCGCTATGCCAGGCGTCGATGACAATCTATTGGCCGTTAGCGACCGCCGCACTGCGGTTACGATATTCCGTCAGGTAGGCCTGCATTTGCTGATACAAGTCTAGGGGAAAGATGCCTTCAGTGGCCATCGCCTTATTTGACTCACCCATTGTCGCCTGTAACTCAGAAAACTGACCTGGATCAGGCGCAACTTTCTGAATGCCGATTTTAGTCAAAGCCTGCATTGCATTTTCAGACTCTTGCGGCGCAGCAAGATCAATTTTTTTATAGACCTCAGTCAAGACCTCGGTCAAAACGCCTTGATCATCCGCTGACAGTTTGTCGAATTTTCGTTTGTTGATTGCGAGAAAACTCATTGCATAGGCAACGGGCATGTCGGTGAAGTACTTAACTCGTGTGTGCCATTGCAACGCGACCGCAACTTCTGGAGGAATCGCAGCAATGTCCAATAGTCCGGTTTGCAATCCGGTTAACACGTCGGTCACTGGTAATGCGACAGGAGATAATTGCAGTCGCTTCATAGCTTCGTAACTAATGGTGTCACCCTGTGGCAGCCAAACTTTCTTGCCTTTCATATCTGCATGATTGCTGATCGGCACATTGGATAAAACAATGGAAAATGATCCAACAAAACCGAACGTGACATAGTTAAGTTCGTCGAATCCTGCTTTCAACAATGGATCCATTTTGTCGCGCACGTAGCGCATTTCTTCCCAGTTTTCGAAAACAAATGGCAGGCCGTAGATGTTGACGGCGGTGTTTTGTTTCATAAAGTCCGTTGGTGCGAAGGTACCGCCGTCCAACTGGCCGATACGTATCTTCCGCAACACCGCAGATTCAGTTCCCTGTACGCCGCCGCCATAAAATTTCAATTTAACGCGACCGTCTGTGCGAGCCTCAATCACTTTGCCCGCCGCACGCATATCCTGCATCCATTGCGATTGATTGGGAAGCAAGGTGGAGATCTTGATCTCGACCGCATTGGCCATCGTCGCACTTAGACATAAACCTGCCAGTGCAAGAGAAACTAGAGTTTTGGGGTGTCGCATCATCATCCTCCGATGAGCCCGTTTAAATCGCTTACGTTAAAATGGTACGTTCAAAAATAGTCGTCAGCTGATTTAAGCAGATCTTCTGCCTGACGTTGAGCAAGAACGTTCAAAAGTGTCGACCCCGGCACATTTGTGTCGGCTTCCAGCACTTCCGTTAACAATTGGTCATGGAGCTCACGCTCATACAATAAGCGCGCATAACCGTTAGCGTATTCGACCTTCGCACTCAGATCGGTTCCATCGGATATGTCGATTGCGCGCAAAAAGTGTTCGCGGCCCTTATCTGGCTTACCGCCCAGTGCCGGCGGGATCAGGGTGTTGAGTATTCCGAGATAGGTATGAATAGCCCCATCGTCACTGCCGTCATTGATCTCCAGATAGCGCTCAAACAGTAATTCGCTGTAAGGCAATATGGCGATTGCGGCATAGTCCGCGCTGTGTGCTCGAATATAGGCGAGCGACGCAAGACCATGACTAAACACCACGTCGGCGTGTTTTGGCTTCAGATCCCCGAGCGTTTGCTGGTAGTCGTCAAAGAGCATGCCGTCCCACTCACAGGAAGCCGCATAGGAAATACACATTGCCTTAGTACTGTACGTTCGCGCCCGCTCGGTGAGTGTTTGCGCTCTCTTGGGATCGTCGGCGAACACGGTCCCATATGTCGCGTACAGCGCTGCAGCAGCGGACAACAGGGCGGGATCATCGGGACTCCCTTCTAACAGGCTGTCCAGGAGCAGCAGATAAGCAGGGGCCCCATCACGAACGATCTCGGGATCACTTTGGTTGAGGACTGCCGCCGATAGGTTGTCGGCGAACTTGCTGGCGGCCGAAGACACGAGAACAGCACAGCCCGCGAGCAAAAGCAGCAGGCCAGCAGCAAGCATTCGTCCAAGCCAACGTTTGGATTGCGCCACTATTCCATACAATTTGTTCATGCCTCGACTGACTCCAAACTTGGGAGCTGGTTCAGGCAAAAAATCGCTGAGACATCCATACGGGTCAATATTACCCGTATTCAGGCGATTCCTAGATTTTTTCCTTAATCCTGGCAGCCCTGCCAGTCAGGCCACGCAGGTAATACAACTTGGCGCGCCTTACGTCGCCACGTCGCTTGACCTCGATGCCACTCACAACTGGGCTGTACGTCTGAAAAACACGCTCCACACCTTCGCCGTGAGAAATCTTGCGTACCGTGAATGACGAATTTAGGCCACGATTTCGTTTGGCAATTACAATGCCCTCGAATGCCTGCAATCGTTCGCGGACTCCTTCCTTCACTTTAACCTGCACAACGACTGTGTCGCCCGGCGCAAAGGTCGGAATTTCCTTGGACATTTGTTCCTGCTCAAGTGCGTCAATTATTTTGCTCATTTCCAATCCACCTGCCAAACCTAAGGTTGGCTAATTTATGTCTGATTCTTTCAAGTACAGATCAAGCAGCAACTGCTGCTCGTCATTTAATTCTAATTTTTCAATCAAATCCGGACGACGCATATACGTCCGACCTAACGCTTGCTGATAACGCCATTTCGCAATTCGCGCATGGTCGCCAGACAACAACACTTCCGGAACACGCTGCCCGTCCAAATCTTCCGGTCGCGTGTAATGCGGATGATCCAGCAGACCCTGCATAAACGAGTCTTGTTTTGCGGACTCCTCGTCACCGAGCACTCCGGGCAACAACCTTACCACCGCATCAATCACTGCCATCGCAGCGATCTCTCCGCCGCTCAACACGAAATCGCCAAGTGACAGCTCCTCATCAACTTCAGACTCCAATAGCCTTTCATCGATGCCCTCGTACCTGCCTGCCAGCAAAATGATGCCAGGCAGCTCTGCGTACCGCTTCGCGGTCGCCTGATCAAACACTGCGCCCTGTGGTGACAAACAAACAACCGGCGACCCTTCTGGCATTGCCTTTCGCGCCGTTTTCAACGCCGCTGAGACAGGCTCATATTTCATCACCATTCCAGGACCACCGCCATAGGGTCGATCATCGACCGTACGGTGATTGTCCGTCGTGTGTTCTCGCGGATCTTCACAATGCAGAGCCAAGATTCCTCGCTCTACGGCGCGACCCACCACACCAAATTGCACAACGGTTTTTACCATTTCCGGGAAGAGCGTGACGACTTGCATCTGCATCGCGTCAGTCCCATTCCCAGTCAACGCTGATAACCCCGTTTTCGAGATCAACGTTCTTAATTACATCGCCGATGAGGTACGGGATCAAAACTTCCTGATCACCCTGCACCACCAGCACGTCATTCGCTCCGGTCTCAAGCAGATAGGCCACCGTACCCAGTGACGTTCCATCCTTTCGCTCGACCCGTAGCCCTTCTATGTCAGACCAGTAGTGCTCATCTGCTCCCGTTGCCGGCAATGTTTGCCGCGGCACCCCAAGAGCACAATTTACAAATACGGCCGCTGCATCACGGTCCTCAATGCCACCGAATCGCGCAATTACCGTTTTTCCGTGCCGCTTGCCCTCAGCAAGCTCAATTTCCTGCCAAACGCCACCTGACTCGATAACCCAGCCGGTATATTCCAGGAGCGCGTCTCGTGGCTTTGTGAAGGAATGGATTTTCACCCATCCTTTAACACCAAAGAGTCCCGAGACTCGGCCAAGCACAACAGGCTTATTATCGAACACGCCACGCCGCCCCTTTTACGCGGCGGACTCGGATTAGCCGGCTGCGGCTAGTTTCCGATGCGCCTTCAGAAGTGAAGAAACGCGATCTGAAGGTTGCGCACCCTGGCCAAGCCAGTAATCCACACGGTCCAAATCAATCCGAACGTTCTCTTCTTTTTCTTTCCCAAGTGGGTTAAAGAAACCGAGTCGCTCGATGTAACGACCATCCCGACGATTTCGACTGTCGGTAACCACAAAGTGGTAAAAAGGCCGCTTTTTCGCGCCAGCGCGCGAAAGACGAATACTAACCATTACAATTCCGCTTAATTCTAAAGTGAGGCAGACATGCCAGAACTCGGCCTGGGCCGAGTAAACGGCGCATTGTACGCATTTTCGGCGGAATGTGAAGCTCAAATACAGCCCCGAAGGCCCGCAGTTGCAGCCTTTTTTGCAGAACGCCTATCCGGTCTGCAATGTTTAGCGCATTCTGGGCGGCATACCGCCACCAGGCATGCCCCGCATCATCTTCTTCATGCCGCCCTTCGACATTTTTTTCATCATTTTTTCCATTTGAAGATGCTGCTTCAAGAGCCGATTAACGTCCTGAATCTGTATCCCCGCACCCAGTGCTATGCGCTTTTTCCTGGATCCATTGATTGTTTTTGGAAAACGCCGTTCGCCGAGCGTCATTGAGTTGATTATGGCGATCTGACGTCGAAACTGCTGCTCATTCGCAGCTTCTTTTAGCGCCGCAGGATTGACGTTGCCGGGCATTGGCAGCTTTTCGAGCATTGCAGCCATCCCGCCCATATTCATCATCTGCTCAAGCTGAGACTTTAGATCTGTCAGATCAAAGCCTTTACCTTTCTTGAGCTTCTTCGCCAACTTTTCGGCATCATCTTTATTGACCTTATCCTCAATCTCCTCAACCAGCGAGAGAACATCGCCCATACCCAAAATGCGTGAGGCCATCCGATCAGGATGAAAGACTTCTAATGCATCCGTCTTTTCACCCATGCCTAAGAAACGGATTGGCTGACCGGTCACCTCTCTCACGGACAGTGCAACACCGCCTTTTGCATCACCATCGGCTTTGGTCAATATGATGCCGGTCAGTGGCAATGAAGCATTGAAAGCGCTCGCGGAGTTGACAGCATCCTGACCCGCCATGCTGTCAACGACGAACAGAGTCTCGTGTGGAGCTGCCCGTGCATGGATGCGTTTGGCCTCAGCCATCATCTCGTCATCGATATGTAAGCGACCGGCGGTATCGACGATCAGAACATCCATATGTTGGCGCCGACTCTCATCGAGCGCACGATCGACTATTTTCTCCGGCTTATCTTTGACAGAACTGTTACAAAAAGCTGCGCCAACTTCCTCCGCCAACGTTTCAAGCTGCAGAATTGCCGCCGGCCGATGCACGTCGACACTGACCAACATGACCCGCTTTTTCTCATGAGAAATTAACCGTCGAGCAAGCTTTGCCGCCGTTGTCGTTTTACCTGCACCCTGCAATCCAGCAAGGAAAATAACGACCGGCGGTTGCGCTCTTAGATCAAGCCGCACGGTTTCGCTGCCGAGTACCTTGGCCAGTTCAGCATGGATGATCTTTACGAAAGCCTGTCCAGGCGTAAGGCTCTTGCCAACCTCAGCGCCGATCGCTCTCTCGCTCACTCGCGCGACAAAAGACTTGACGACCGGCAGCGCGACGTCCGCCTCCAGAAGCGCCAAACGCACCTGTCGAACGGTATCTTTTACGTTCGCTTCGCTAAGCCGACCTTTACCAGTAAGGTCCCGTGCCGTCTTTGTAAGACGATCCGAAAGGGTTTCAAACATCATTTATTGCCCGTAATGAAATCTCGCAGAGTTTACCGCAACTAGTGGTCCAACAAGGTAGGATTGATGGATACAGAGCCAGTATTTCGCGAATCAAATTGGGCGAGCGGAGGACGCTCTAGACGTCGATTACCGTACCAATCGACAACATGCGGACATTCCTATTAGGAATGGCATCTGTCACTTGCGTGATAATTCGAGCCTCTAGACCCGGCTTCATCCCGGTAATCCAGATATCCGGCTCATGCCGCAAGCGCTCCAGATCACGCGATAGGGTCTGTGGGCAATAGTGACCTGATTTCGTCGCCAACGCTTCCTGCTCATTCGGAAACGACACCTCAACAACCAGCACGCGCAAATCATCGCAGGCGTTTAGTGCAGGCCACAATGTATCGTTCGTTTTCGTGTCTCCGCTTACTGCAAATACGCCACTGGAGCTCTGTACCGTATAACCCAATGATGGAACGCTGTGGCTAACGTCGATTGCTTTGAATTCGCGATGTCCAATCGTAATCGCGTCGCCCGGGTTGCAGACGACATACTGAAGCATGGCGCGATCTATACTCGGAATTTTTGAGAAATCGGGCCATATGACGTCATTGAAAAGATGCTTTTTTAGCGCGTCGATCGTTTCTTCACGTGCATAAACGGTCACTGGCGTTTCGAAGTTTTCATCGAAATTCGCATCAATTAGCATCGGCAGACCTGCTATGTGATCCAAGTGAGCGTGGGTCAGAAACACATGTCGAATGGCATCCAATTCATCCAGACCCAGATCACCCAGACCCGTGCCAGCATCGATCAGAACATCTGCGTCGACAAGCATGGCGGACGTACGCGATCCCGCGCCAATTCCACCGCTACAGCCCAACGTTCTAATCCGCATAAAAGCCACAACCTTCTGCACCCTCTTTCTACAAGGGTTCTCATGCTCAACCCCGTATGGGATGATTGGCTACCAAAATATGGGTCAGCTCGCAATATGTCTGTGCTTCAATTCACAAATTTTTTCTTGTACATAATTGCTGGCGCTTTGTTCGCAGCTGTTTGCCTGCCACGTTATGCAACACAACGCAGCATGTTGCTCATTATTGCGTTTGCCACTGGACTGACGGGTTTGCTGTGGCACACCTGGATCTTGTGGGTCGCTATCGCCGTTCCGGATGGCATTGTTCTTTCAATTGGAAATGCGGCGTCCTTTATTGGACTGTTACTCGCGATAACCGGTTTGATGGGGGCAGCAGATAAATCGCTTAGAGGTCTCGCTGGCGGTCTCTTCGTGCTAGCCGCTGTGGCAGCGCTCCTGACTAGCCATCCGGCGACGTCTGAATTGGCAGCGCCGATGACCTGGCAGATTCAATCTCACATTTTGATCTCTCTCCTTGCTTACGGGCTACTAACCGTTGGCGTCATTGTCGCTTTGTACGCGCTAGCACAAGAACGACGGCTCCAGGCAGGAAAGTTTTCTGAGCTTAATCAATTGTTCGCACCGCTTGAAACCACTGAACGACTGTTATTCGGTATCACGACAGCGGGCTTTCTGGTGTTGCTGATCGCGGTGTCCACTGGCGTCGCATTTGTTGACGATTTATTCGCACAGCATTTAGTGCACAAAACGGCACTTTCGATATTAGCGTTGGTTCTTTTCGGCGCACTGCTGATTGCTCGATGGCTGGTTGGCTGGCGTGGCAAACGCGCAATCTATCTCTACCTTTGGGGATTTCTCTTTTTATGCCTCGCGTATTTCGGCAGTCGGTTTGTCTTAGAAGAAGTACTCGGCCGCAGTTGGAGTTGAATCTGCCGTAAAGGGCACTTCTATTCCTTGACTCTGTTCTTTCGTCCTGATGAACTGGATCCGTTTATTAATTACGGAGGTGCCCATCCATTGGGCGGTGACATATCACTAGCAGCACTAATCGGTCTGCTCGTCGTCCTGCTGATTCTTTCCGCGTTCTTCTCGGGCTCGGAAACCGCCTTGATGAGCCTGAATCGCTATAAATTGCGACACAAGGCTCGGTCTGGCCATCGCGGCGCGAAATTAGCCGAAGAATTACTGCAAAAACCAGAGCGGCTTATTGGCTTAATTCTGCTTGGCAACAATGCCGTCAATATTTTTGCATCTTCATTGGTCGGAGTGTATGCCTTTGAACGCGGCGGCGAACTTGGTCTTGCGATCGGCACGGCGGTACTAACGCTGATTGTTTTGATATTTGCCGAGACCGCACCTAAAACAGCTGCGGCGTTAAACCCTGAGCGAATCGCATTTCCAGCCGCATTCGTTTATTACCCGCTGCTAAAGGTTGCCTACCCATTCGTTTGGCTCACCAATTTGATGGCAAACGGCGTGCTTTTCTTATTGGGATTGCGACGCACGGGTGCCGACGGATACGCACTAAGCAGAGAAGAACTACGAACCGTGGTCTACGAGGCCGGCGCCCGTATTTCTGGAAAGTACCGACAAATGCTCTTGAGCATTCTTGACCTGGAGAAAGTATCGGTCGACGACGTCATGGTTCCGCACAACGAAATTATCGGCATTGACCTTGACGACAGCATTGAAGAAATCTCCGAACTTATTCGTTCCAGCCAGCACACAATGTTGCCCGTCTATCAAGACGCGATCGACAACGTGCAAGGCATTTTGCACTTACGGCGACTGGCAAATATCTTCGCTCAGAAAGAGTTTACAAAAGAGGATCTAGTCAAACTCCTTGAGGAGCCCTATTTCGTCCCTGAGGGTACGCCGCTCAGTACGCAGTTAGTGCAATTCCAAAAAGGTCGCAAACGCTTTGCGTTAGTCGTCGACGAATACGGTGACATTCAGGGCATCGTAACTCTTGAAGACATTCTTGAAGAGATTGTTGGTGAATTTACGACTGATCCGAGTGACGACGATGAAGAAATCGTGAAAGAAACGGACTCAACCTGGCTGGTGAATGGTGCAATAAACGTCCGCGAACTAAACAAATTAATGCACTGGGACCTACCAACCGAGGGACCGAAAACACTCAACGGATTGATCGTCGAATACCTGGAAACGATTCCTGCCTCAGGCACCAGCCTGGAAATTTCTGGCCATTCGATTGAGATCATGGAAACGAACGAGAATCGTGTGCAATTCGCGCGCGTGCATGCTGCCGTGGCCGCCAACAATACAGAATCAGAATAGAGAGCCTATGACTGATTAGGTCAGCGCAGCCGCGAGCGCTTCATCAAGTCGACGAACACCGATTACCTCAATACCTTTCACTGCGTGTCGTGGCACGTTGGCCATAGGAACAATCGCGGTGGTAAAACCTTGCTTCTGCGCTTCCTGAATACGCTCAGTTCCGAATCTGACTGGACGCACCTCGCCGGCCAAGCCTACTTCACCGTAGCTGATCAGTTTTTCCCGGCAACGTCGGTCACGAAAACTGGACACGATTGCCAATACGGCCGGCAAATCGGCAGACGTTTCTGAAATTTTCAGACCGCCAACAACGTTCAAAAATATATCCTCACCGGTAAGCGCAATACCACCATGCCGTTGCAAAACCGCGACCAACAGCGACAGGCGATTGTTATCCAACCCTTGCGCAAGCCGCTTGGGATGACCACTGCTCGCATCGGCAACCAAGGCTTGAATTTCGACTAACAATGGCCGACTCCCTTCCCAGGCCGTCGCAATCACGCTGCCCGCACCACCACCGTCTTCCCGCGACAAAAATATCGCGGACGGATTCGTCACTTCCTTGAAACCACTTTCAAGCATTGCGAAAACGCCCATCTCGCTGCTCGCGCCAAATCGATTCTTAACTGCGCGCACGATGGTGTAGCGGCTGCCGGGATCCGATTCGAAATACAACACGGTGTCGACCATATGCTCCACCACTCTAGGTCCAGCAATCGCGCCTTCCTTCGTGACATGTCCGATCAGGAAAACCGCAACCTCTTCAAGTTTTGCAAAGCTGACAATACGACTGACACATTCGCGCAATTGCGACACGGTGCCGGGGGCAGAAGGAACATCCGCTGCCACCATCGTCTGGATGGAATCGATAACCAATGCTTTCGATTTATTCGCGCGTGCTTGCTCGAGAATGTTGTTCAAAGATGAGTCGGAGAGCAGACGTAATGATGGGCTGTCCAGTCCAAGACGATGCGAGCGCTGTGCAATCTGACGCAAGGATTCCTCACCTGTTGCATAACAGGTTTGCAACTCGCTCGGCAATTGTGAGGCGACCTGCTGCAAGAGTGTCGATTTCCCGACGCCGGGATCGCCGCCCAACAAAATCACGGACCCCGGTACGAGACCGCCGCCGAGCACCCGGTCGAACTCGCTGAAGCCCGTCGGATAGCGGAGACCGTTGTCATCCGCCAGCGCGCTTAGCTCGGTTGCCTCCCTACCCTGACCACGTTCCGCCGAACTGCTGCGGACTGTCGTCTGGGTCAAGGTATTCCAAGCATCGCAATCCGGACACTGGCCCTGCCACTTGGGGGCGTGTGCGCCGCAATGACTACACAAATAGGCTGTTTTCGCTCGCCCCATACGTATCGATTCCTCTGCTTTCACAGTACAAAAATTTAGCAATTTGGAAATTGCGGAAAAAATCCGCGCAGGCGAACTTATCCGCTAACAGATTCCCAATTCTAGCACCCCTGGATGGGATTCCAGCCAGCCAAAAATGCTACCCGTATCTCATTAAAAACGCTTGCGATTTTCTATACTCGCCACGTTATGTAGAGAAGCGAACCATTGAGCGAAAAACGTAAAGAACATCGGGACCGTTTGGTCGTCTTGAGCTTAGTCAGCGTATTGCTGGTCTTGATCTATGGACCGCTAGCGCCATGGTTCGTGGCGGCTGATCGATTTGTCTACGATATATTCGCCCCAAGTGTTCGCACCTCCTCATTGGAGGACGGCGTCATTGTGAGTATTAGCCCCGCCAGAAAATCAGCGGACGAGATACTGGCCGAATACGGAAGATTGCTTGAACATCTACAGAGCCAATCAGTGAAGAGAATCATATTGGCGGAACCACCAGCTATCGAGCCGACGGCCGAGTTGCCGGGATGGGCCGCGATATTAACCGGCAATACACCGATTTTCGTGCCTACCGGCCATCGGCTGTCCGATGTCGCGAGTCGCACCGGCACGCTCAAGTTACAGCCAGACTCAGACGACGTCCTACGGCAATCGCAACTTTGGCACCTACAAGGTGGCGTCATGTCACCCTCTTTGCCCCTGGCAGTAGCGCTCGCATCGGACAAATATTCTGTGGATGCGCGCATATCCGCTGCTGATTTAGCAATTTTTCTCACCAATTACGCGCCTATAAAGCGAATTGATGCGACTGAAGTTTTGAATACGGAGATAGCATCCCCTGCACTTACTGGAAAAACGGTGTTTCTAGACGCGGCACCTGAATTATCAGGTGCGGTCGCCACGCTTCCCTCCGGTCAGTTTGTCACCCGATCCGAGATCACGGCACAGGTGTTAGCCGACGTCGAGCAGGGTCAGACGGTGATTGCGCCGTCCTGGTTGCGGGCAATGGAAGTTCTCGCGCCCGCCCTGTTAGCGATCGTTGCAACACTATTCTTACCCGGCCGAAATCGACGCGACATTATTTTGCTGTGCACGATTACGATACTGACCGTTATTCTAATTGAAGGACTGTTCCTGCTAATCGGCCGGATGCGACTGGATATGGGCAGGGCCTCAATCATCTTCCTCGGCGCCTCAATTTTGAGCTGGTGGCTCGCTGGAACGGTAAAGAAGGCCTCGATCCATGCGTTTCAACGCGGCACCGATTTTCTGACTGCCGGTCGTCTGGAACCCGCGTTTGCCGAATTTCGTCGTTGTCAGGCTGATGAACCACTCGCATCAGCCATGTATAAACTCTCGCTCGCATTTGAAGATCAAGCCAAACCGGAACGGGCGGAAGCCGTCATTCAATGGATGAAGCGAACGCAGGGAGCCACACAAACAGCCAATAAGTTCACTTTGGGCGGCAAAGAAGGAACACCGCAGCGACTCGGTCGATACGTCATCGAACGCCGACTCGGCCGAGGTGCGATGGGCGCTGTCTACCTGGCAAGAGACCCACGCATCAATCGGGCAGTCGCGTTGAAAGTGATTCCCATTGAAAAAGAATTCGAAGACGAAGATCTTGAGGAAGCGCGCCTAAGGTTTTTTCGCGAAGCCGAATCAGCGGGTCGCCTGACTCACCCGAATATCATCACAGTATACGATTGCGGCGAAGACAAGCACCTTGCCTACATCGCGATGGAATATACCCAAGGTTTGCCATTAACCCAGTTTACGGATCCTAAGCAACTACTGGCACCAAAAAAAGCACTTGAAATGTGTGCAAGAACGGCGGAAGCCCTCGACTACGCGCACAATCAAGGCGTCATTCACCGCGACATCAAGCCTGCCAATATCCTCTATAGCTTGCGGGAAGATCAGCTCAAAATCAGCGATTTCGGCGTTGCGCGACTGACCGATAATAACCGGACAAAAACCGGCATCGTGCTGGGCACACCAATGTATATGTCCCCGGAACAACTTAGTGCCGAAACCCTGACAGGTCACTCGGACTTATTCTCGCTTGGTGTTACGCTATACGAGTTATTGGTGGGCGAAGTGCCCTTCAAGGCGACCAATATTGCGGTCCTTATGACTAAAATCACGATGGAAGACCCGGCGCCGGTGTCCAATAGGCGCCCAGGTGTTCCGCCGAGTGTGGATACGGTGCTGTTTAAAGCGCTGGCAAAGCGGCCAGAAGATCGCTTTACCAACGGTGGTGAAATGGCAATCGCCCTTAGAAATTGCGCTAAGTACGCATCCTGAGCCTGAATATAGAATGAGCAAAGACAAAAGCCTTCACGGCAAAATTCAATTCGCTGAGATTACCCACACGGGCAAGGTTCGCGATCACAATGAAGACGCAATTGGCTCGGATCATGAACTGGGGCTAATGGTCCTTGCGGATGGCATGGGTGGCTACAATGCCGGCGAAGTCGCAAGCGGCATCGCTGTTCAGACGATTTCAGAATTGGCGGCAGAAGGCGTTATTCGAGAGGATCGTAAAGAAACGGATCCGACCACCGGACTGATGCGTCAAACCATTGTGCTGCGAGACGCTGTCGCCCGATCCAACAAAATCATCTTTCAGACCGCCCAAAGTCAAACCCACTGCGAGGGCATGGGGACCACTTTGGTTACCGCGTTATTTTACGACGACAAGATTTCGATTGCTCACGTGGGTGACTCGCGGGCGTACCGACTCCGCGGTGGAAAATTCGAACAACTCACTTTAGACCATTCCCTGCTACAAGAGCTCGTTGATCGCGGCTTTTACTCCGAAGAAGAAGCGCAACGCTCTACAAACCGCAATTACGTTACCCGAGCGCTCGGAGTAGAACCAACAGTCGACGTTGAGGTGCACGAGTTTGAAGTCTTGCCCGACGATATCTATCTGTTGTGCTCAGATGGACTTTCGGACATGGTCGAAGATGAGGATATTCACTTAACTATCAGTACGTTTAATGCTAGCCTTGATGTAGTTGGTCAGCAATTGGTTGATCTGGCCAACGATCATGGCGGGCGAGACAACGTGTCGGTAATGCTGGCACAAGTCAACGAATCATTCACGGCAAAGCAAGGCAGGATGTCGCGATTGACCGGCATGTTCCGTTGATTGGGGACGCAGAGCATCAGAGTAGATTCTTTGCGCTGAATACGATCCAAAGAGAGCGAAACTACTAATATGGCACGTTTAATCCTGAGTCTGGACGGCCAGGTTCTGGCTGAGTACAACATGTCGAAAGAGCGGTATACGGTTGGCCGTCTGCCCGACAATGATGTACGCATCGATAACCCCGCTGTCAGTGGTCATCACTCACTGATCATCAATATCCTGAATGATTCGTTTCTCGAAGATCTCAATAGCACCAATGGCACTTACGTCAATGGCAAGTTGATCAAGAAACATGCCTTGCAACATGGTGATGTCATTACGATTGGTCACCATCAATTACGCTTCTCGGATCAGCAAGCCAACGATATCGAGCAAGACGAATTCGAAAAAACCATGGTAATTCCTGCTGGCCAGCACAGTGCTGACCAGTTGGCAGCTGCTGAAAAAGCGGCCGAGATTGCTGCGGCAGAAGAACCACAAATTGCTGCAGCTGACCGCCGTGAAGATATGAAGGTCGACATGCCGGATTCTAATGCGGCACGAGAACCCATTGCCTCAACGGTTGCTCCACCGCCAACGCCAACGCGAGAGGCAAAACCAGAACCAGCAGCGCATACAGAAACTTCCGCCGGAGTCGATCCCAGACCGGCACCCAATCCGCTACCGCTCGCGAAATTGCAGGTAATAAGTGGGTCATTCGCTGGACGTGAACTTGAATTAACGAAAGCGCTCACCACGCTCGGGCGTCCGGGTGTACAAGTCGCAGCCATTACGCGACGCGCAGAGGGTTACTTCATCGTGCATGTCGAAAGCAGCGAGGAAGATGACTATCCGTTGGTCAACGGACAACCGATTGGTGCGCAGGCGCGCAAATTGAACGACAACGACGTCGTACAGTTGGCAGGCGTCAAAATGGGATTCTTTAAAGGCTGATTGCCCGCTGCGGGTTTCAACCGGCAACACACATCGGATCAATTCGAGATCGGCCTACGGGCCGATCTCTCTATTCGTCGAAGACCGCCGCTTCGCGATGAGTGATACCCGTGATCAATTGATAAGCCGCTGTTCGAACAGCTTCCGCAACTCGCTCGACTGGCAATGTGTCTCCCCATAACAATACGCGATCTCCAATTTCATCTTGCGCATTTGGCCCGAGATCGACCGTTGTGAGGTCCATAGAAACAGCGCCAACAACGCGCACCTCTCTATCGTTAATAGACATAGGCGCTCCAGCCTGCATGTAGCATGCGTAGCCATCGCCATAGCCAACTGCGATCACTCCAATCTTGGTATCGCATGGGGCTTGCCATTCTCCACCGTAGCCGACCGGCTGACCTGCCCGAATCGCTTTAATAGCGATCAAGGTAGATTCAAAATTCATCGCAGGCTTGAGCCCCAATTCCGTTCCAAGACTTCCCTCAATAGGCGAAACACCAAAAAGCGCTATACCGGGTCGCATCCAAACTCGCCCTTCTCTGCTTGCATTCGAAAATCGTTGGAGACTCCTGGCAGCCCCGAATAAGCCGCCAGAATTGGCAATGCTGATATCTCCTTTGAAGTCGTTCGTCAAAGTGGAAAATTGTTCCATCTGCCGATCAGTCATTTCGTCGTTCGGGTTATCCGCATTGGCGAGATGTGTCATCAAGGATAGTTTGTTGACTGCTGAGCAAGAATTTAGCCTAGCGATAGCCATTTCCGCAGCGTTCGTATCGAATCCTAAGCGATGCATACCAGTATCGATTTTCAGCCACACCGCGAAAGCACCGCATGCAAAATTTTCCAACCATTCAATTTGTTCATGATTGTGCACACAAAGCGAAACACCGAGACGTGCGGCCAAATCTAAATCGGATTCCGCCACTATGCCTCCGAGTAACACGAGCGGATGCTCGCACCCTGCGTCTCGAAGCTGAGCGGCCTCTGAAATTCGCGCCACCGCGAATGCATCGACATCTGCAAGCGCAGTTGCTGTTTCGAGCATGCCGTGACCGTAGGCGTTGCCTTTGACTACAGCCATTACGCGGGCTGCAGGTTCGATTGAACGGATGACGTTTAGATTATGCTGAATCGCGCTCAGATTGATTCGTGCGCGAGCACTGAAGGTCACCGAAAAGACTCCTCCGCATAGGAGTCGGGAACCCAGTTTTCGAACTTCGTGTATTTGCCAACAAACGTAAGTAGAAAATCGCCAATCGGACCATTTCGTTGCTTAGCAATAATGATGTCGGCAATGCCCTTCTTGGGCGAATCCGGGTTGTAGACTTCATCGCGATAAATGAAGATTATAAGATCCGCATCCTGCTCGATTGCACCAGATTCCCGAAGATCTGACATTACCGGTCGCTTGTCAGTACGTTGCTCAACGCTACGATTGAGCTGGGATAACGCAATGATCGGTACTTCCAGTTCCTTTGCCAGCGATTTCAATGAACGCGATATTTCAGAGATCTCTGTTGCACGATTTTCACTGGCACCATGCACCTGCATGAGTTGCAAATAGTCGAGCACAATTAATCCAAGATTTGATTCGCGTTTTAGGCGTCTTGCACGAGCTCGAATTTCTGTCGGTGACAGTCCGGGCGAATCATCAATATAGATCGGCGCATCCGACATCAGCTGCACAGCCGTATTGATTCGCGACCAGTCTTCGTCGGGAAAATTACCCGTACGAAGATGGGTTTGATCGACGCGACCAAGCGACGAAATCATCCTAAATGCCAATTGTTGTGCTGGCATTTCCATCGAAAATACTGCCGTTGGAATACGTGCACCAATTGCCGCGTTCTCCGCGATATTGATCGCCAACGTCGTTTTGCCCATCGATGGGCGCCCGGCAATGATTACAAGGTCACCTGGCTGCAACCCTGCGGTCAGTTTATCGAAGTCACTAAAACCAGTAGGAATACCGGTAATGTCTCCGTCCGATTGGTGCAGCAGATCGATTCGATCGACCGCGTCGGGAAGAATTTGTTTTAACGATCTAAATCCGGCTTTGCCGCGGGACCCTTTCTCAGCAATATCGAAAACCAGGCGTTCTGCCTCGTCGACCAATTCGGTCGCGCTTCGACCCGCTGTCGTAAAGGCGTTGCCACTTATCTCGTTGCCTGCCGAAATAAGTGACCTCAACGTAGAACGTTCGCGAAGAATGGTCGCATACGCCCGAGCGTTCGCGGCACCAGGCGTTTCATTAGTCAGCGTTGCCAGATACTCAAGCCCACCGGCTGCATCCAATTCGTCGCGATTGCTTAACCACTCGGAAACAGTCACCACATCACAGGGATGACCGTCTTCGGACAGATCAGCGATCGCTGTAAAAATAAGCTGGTGATCTTTGCGATAGAAGTCATGTGCGAGGATAAGGTCGGCGACCTTGTCCCATGCTTCTTTATCTTGCATAAGTCCGCCAAGCACGGACTGCTCGGCTTCAATGGAGTTTGGTGGCACCTTTAACCGACGCTCCATCGCATCGGGTGGTAATCCGTCATCCAAAGCTCGAACCATTTAGACCTGTCTCTCCGGACATTTCATGCAAACTAGTAACGACAACGATGGCGTCGGACAGCTCGCGGTATGTTGCCTGACACGACCACATACCGTACCACAGAAAACGTTTTACTCTTCTGGAACAACCTTCAAATTGACATCAACATTGACGTCGCTATGCAGGTGCAATCCAATCGTAAATTCACCAATCTCATGTATCGGGCCATCCGGCAGGCGCACTTCAGAGCGCGCAACCTCAACACCGACTTTCTCGAAAGCATCGGCAATATCAATGGGCCCTACGGAGCCAAACAACTTACCCTCTGCCCCAACATTCGCCGGGATAACGAGGTCCATACCGCTCAACAAATCTGCGCGAGATTGGGCACTCGCCCTCTCGACAGCGGCCGCCTTTTCAAGATCCGCACGCCGTGATTCTACTTCAGCGATATTCTTATTTGTTGCCAGAGCAGCCTTGCGCTGCGGCAAAAGATAGTTTCGACCGTAGCCCGGCTTCACGTTTACCATGTCGCCGATCTCACCAAGATTTTCAACTTTTTCTAGCAAAATAACGTTCATTCTTATAACCCTATCTCAAATTGTTTCGTCACAGCTTGCGTGACTCTCTCAAGCCGCGGTTGCGGTGCGCCTGGCGCGAAAATTAAACCACGCATCCAAATATCCCAATATCGCTAGCGCGATAACTATCAATCCGTTCAATACTGGCACTAACAAAAACGCATAAGTTGTCAGCAAAACGAACAACGGCAAGCGTTTGCCCGCATGCAGCCAATGCATGACCGCCAATCCCTGTAACCAAAATACTACAAATACGACAAATGCTAAGTTCTGCAACCATGCAGCCCCGCTTGCAAGCGCCAAAACCGACGTCAGCGCCATGACAGCAGCTAAAACCCGGCCAAAATTCAGGTCACAAAACCGACCAAAAAGCGCTTGTTTACCCGGCAGGCTCTGGAACAACCCGTAGCCGAGCAATAACACCAAAACGATCCATGTCCAAACAGTAAAAACAGCCATCATCGTCATTTGCGGAATGATCAACGCTCTCGATGCCAGCAATTGATCCGCATATTCAGACTGACCGCCCGCTCGAACCAGCGTCGTCCACTGCATTAATACGTCATTCCAGAAAACTATTGGATCGCCTAGAACAACAAAAAAACCTAACACGCCGACCATCGCAAGTATCACCGTCACCTGCAACGCCAGAGTCAATGACCGCAAGTATACGGTCAATCCAGCCGACGCCGCTGCCGGCAACCAAATGATACTCGCCGTAACGACCACCTGCATGGCCTCTGCATTCGAGATTAGTGCGAACGCACCGAGAAAAATGGCTGCTGCAACGCCCTGGAAAAGCGCCAGACGAATTCCGTTCGCGAAAACGAGATGCGCCATCACCACGCCACCTATGACCGGACCTAATCCGCTGGTCACACCGCTCAACATAGGCAGTACCAGCGCTGTGATTAGACCCAAGCCGCCATTAAGCGGTCGGGCAACAAGCCATGCGGCTAGCGGCTGCATCTCCCTCGTTCGACGTTAATCGCCATCAATGCCGATCGGTGTACGGCAATAGAGCGAGGAACCGTGCTCTTTTTACCGCCGTCGATAACTGACGTTGATAGTTTGCTTTCGTGCCCGTAATGCGACTGGGCACAATTTTGCCGGTTTCTGTTACGTACGCTTTAAGCAGAGTGAGATCTTTGTAATCAATCTCCGTAATACCTTCTGCGGTGAAGCGACAATATTTCCGTCTGCGTGAATATCGACTCATTGCTAACTCCTCCGTTAGGCGCTCTCAGATTTGGCCGAAGCCTCGTCTGATGCGTCAGTAGTTTCTTTAGATTCGGGTGCATCAACTGGCGCAGCAGCTTTCTCCGGCTTCGACTCGTCGGCGTCAGCCGCAGCCGGTGATTCTTTTGCAGGCGCTGCTTCGGCCGCTTTCTCTTCGACTGGCGCTTCTTCAGTCGCTTTCTCTGCAACTGGTGCTTCTTCAGTCGCTTTCTCGTCGACTGGTGCTTCCTCAGTCGCTTTCTCTTCGGCTGGTGCTTCCTCAGTCGCTTTCTCTTCGGCTGGCGCTTCTTCAGTCGCTTTCTCGTCGCCTGCTACTTCTTCAGTCGCTTTCTCGTCGCCTGCTACTTCTTCGCCTGCTTCAGACGTATCAGCCTCTTTTGACTTCGCAGCCAACATAGCTGACTCAGCTGCTGCTTTCGCATCCCGCCGCCGCTGTGACTCTTTCTCGCGCGCCTTTTCTTCTTCTACCGCTACCGCCATATGTGATGGCTCGGTAATCGCCTCTTTACGGCTAATGACCAAATGCCTCAACACAGCATCGTTAAACTTAAATGCGGCAGTGATTTCTGAAATCACTTCATGGTTCGCCTCTACGTTCATCAAAACGTAGTGAGCCTTATGAACCTTATTAATTGGGTGTGCGAGCTGCCGTCTGCCCCAGTCTTCTGTGCGGTGATTAACGCCGCTCGATTCGGTAACCAAACTCTGGTATTTCTCAACCATCGCCGGCACCTGCTCGCTCTGATCCGGATGGACCAGAAAAACGATCTCATAGTGTCTCATTGTCATACCTTTTGGATGAAACCACCTCAGCTACTCTGCATTCCTGATCAGAGCATCCGTGTGGATTACAGCTTCCCGGTTAAGCCGGTGAAGCAAGGATCCCACCTTCTTCAGTGGGACGCGCATCCTAGCCGAGCTAAGCCCTGTATTCAAGGCGATCAACGCGTAAAAACTGGGTCAGAGCCCAATATTGGGCTCTGACCCAGTTTTGTCTCACCAATCAGGCGTTTTCGCGCTGGCGCACGACCTCATATAGGCAGATTCCAGCGGCCACGGAGACATTGAGGCTCGATACCGATCCACACATCGGCAGACTGACGAGCTCGTCGCAACGGGCCGCAACATTTGTACGTAAACCAGAGTGCTCACGCCCCATCACCAATGCCACTGATCCGCTCAATGAACAGTCGTAAAGACTCTTTTCGCCAGAATCGCTGGTCCCAACGATTGTAATTCCATATTCAAGCATCCAGGCGAGTGTTTTACCGATATTCGAAACGGCAGCAAACGGCACGACCTCGGCGGCACCTGCGGCCACCTTGCTCACTGTTGGCCCGAGACCGGCAGCCCCGTGTTTGGGTACCACTACGACGCTAACGCCCGCGGCATCAGCAGTCCGTATACAAGCACCCAGATTGTGTGGATCTTGAACGCCATCGAGCACTAGAATGAGCAGCGGTTCATCCTTTGCTAGACACGCTTCAACTAAAGTTCGAAGCGCCCCGTCATCGAGCACCTGGCTACGCCGAATCTCGGCCACGACGCCTTGATGTCGACTCTCTCCGCCAATCTGCTGCAAACGCGCACGATTAGCCGATTGAATCTCGATTCCCTGCGTATTGGCCTGATCAATGACCGCCGATAATCGTGGGTTAGAAGTTTGGTATTCCGCATAGATCTTCAGAACTTCTGCAGCGCGTTGCGACAAGAGTTGCTCCACCGCACGAAGACCTGTGACATATCTTGCTTTGCTCATTTTTTACGTTTCGGCTTGCGCGGTTGCGACCCGGGTCGAACACGCTCGTCGACAAGATGAAAGTCAATGCGTTTGGATTCGAGATCAACGTTGGCAACGACGACCTCCAAGGCATCACCGAGCCGATAACGCTTGCCCGTTCGGTCGCCGACCAGGGCCTGGCTATCCGCATCAAACTGGTAGTAATCGTTAGCCAAACTACTCACATGAACCAGTCCATCTATTTGCAACGATGAAATCTGAACAAACGCGCCGAAACTGGTAACACCGGTAATCACGCCAGGAAACTTCTCCCCGACTTTATCTTCCATAAATTGACATTTGAGCCAAGCTTCAACCGCACGAGTGGCCTCCTCCGCACGTCTTTCATGCGCAGAGCACACCGAGCCGAGATTCTCCATCTCCTTCCCGTCGTGCGAATAGTTACCCGCTTTGCCACCACCCGTAATATGTCGAATTGCTCGGTGAACTAGCAAGTCAGGATAGCGACGAATGGGAGACGTGAAATGAGCGTACGCATCGAGCGCAAGACCGAAGTGTCCAATATTATTGGGCGTGTATTCGGCATGCGACATTGAGCGCAACATCGCCATTGAAATAGCCGACGCATCAGGTCGATCACTAACCTGCTCAATCAACTTGCTAAAGTCCCGAGGCTCGACATGATCTGAGTGCGGAACTTTCAATCCAAGGCTGACCAGGTAGTTGCGAAGATCATCAAATCGATCCGGATTCGGTTTCGCATGATTTCGGTACAATCCGGCGATCTTATTTTTTCGAATAAATTTTGCTGCCTGTACGTTCGCAGCAATCATGCACTCCTCAATTAGCCGATGAGCGTCGTTGCGCTGGACCGCAACAATACTTTCTACGGTTCCACCTGGGCTCATTTCAATTCGGGATTGCGGAATATCCAGTTCAATGGCCCCGCGATTCCGTCGATTCGAAGAAAACGCATGGAACACCGCGAGTAGATTATCCAGATCATCATGTAACTCAGTCGCGATTTTCTCGCGGCTCGTCGCAGTAAAAAAGTCACTCACCTGTGAGTAAGTTAGTCTTGCTGCTGAACGCATTACGGCATCGTAGAATTTTGCTTTGGTTACTTTACCGTCTGGCTCAACGCGCATCTCGCAAACCATGCACAATCGATCGACGTTCGGATTCAGCGAACACAGACCGTTCGACAGCGCTTCTGGCAACATCGGCACCACGCGATCTGGAAA
>JABIUH010000038.1 GCA_018701055.1 Woeseia sp.
CTCTTCAAAGACGATTCTTATCTAAGGCACTGTGACGCCACGGTGCTCGCCGCAGCCGATGATGCGATCGTGCTAGATCGAACTGTTTTCTATGCGTTGGGCGGTGGGCAACCCGGTGACACAGGTTCGCTTAGTTGGGACGGCGATAGCGTCGATGTCGTCGATACGCGATACGGTGAAAATGGCGAAATCCGCCATCTCGTCGCCGCAGGAACCAATTTACCTGAACCAGGCACCGCCGTTACGGCCACTCTCGATTGGGATAGGCGCTATTTACACATGCGCATGCACACTGCGTTGCATTTGCTTGGTGCTGTGCTCAATTATGGGGTTACCGGTGGCAATGTTTCCGCGACCAAAAGTCGACTGGATTTCGACATGGAAGACGGGGTCGATAAAGATCAAGTCAACGCCAGCTTAAAAGCCATGGTCGATGGCGATCATACGGTTAGCTGCCGTTGGATAACAGAGGATGAACTCGCCGCAAACCCCGAGCTCGTGAGAACAATGTCCGTGCAGCCGCCAGTCGGTGCCGGACAAATACGGCTACTCGAAATTGCCGACATTGATTTACAGCCCTGCGGCGGCACTCACCTTAGATCGACAAGTGAGGTGGGTGACATTCGTGTGGGCAAAGTTGAAAAAAAGGGCAAGCGAAATCGTCGCGTCTCAATTTTGCTGGATCAGAGCTAACAAAACCAAACAGAAAATAACTCCGCCAATTCGATAAGGACCAATCATGCAAAAACAAGTTAATCGCCGCGCACTGCTTCAAGGCATGGTTGGCGGAGCAGTCGCACTCGCCTTGGCGCCCAATGTATTGGCTGCATACGGTCCTCCACCGGGAATAATTTCACTCCGCTACAACGAAAACCCATACGGCCCCAGCGCAAAGGCAATTCAGGCGGCCAGCCAGGCGCTACGAAAAGGCGCCTACTACGCCGACCCGGTACAGAGCGGCCTATTTGGCGCTATCACGGCCAAATATCAACTGTCCCTCGACAACCTGACCTTATCGTCAGGATCGAATGAAGCGCTGCATGCCGCCATGGTTGCTTACAGCAAAAAAGGGAAGGTCGTAACGCCCGGATTAACCTATTCGGACCACGTGAGTTACTCAAAACGCATGGGTGTCGAGTTTATCGAAGTGCCGCTGAAGGAGGACATGTCCATTGACCTTGAAGGTATGGCAGCCGCAGTCGATGCGTCAGTGAGCTTGGTCTACGTGTGTAATCCGAACAATCCGACCGGCATGACTTTAGATGGCGATACGTTGCGTGATTTTTGCAGAACGGTAAGTAAGAAAGCCATGGTGCTGGTGGATGAAGCATATAACGAATTAGTCGACGAACCGGAATACACCTCGATGGTGGATCTCGTTCGGGAAGGTGAAAACGTTCTGGTCATGAGAACGTTTTCGAAGATATTCGGCATGGCCGGGCTACGTGTTGGTTATGGCATGGGTCATCCCGACATTGCACGGCAAGTGACTGATAACCTGATGGCCTGGCCAAACAGTGTCGGTTTAGCCGCGGCGACGGCGAGTTACGTGGACGACGATTTTATCCAGTACTCTCGAGATAAAGTCATTAAGGGTCGCGCGATGGTCAATGAGACCTTTCGCAAAAACGGCATCGAACCATTACCTTCGCAAACAAACTTCGTCTATGCGGATATTGGCCGGAATGCAACTGTATTCCAGAAGCAAATGGCAGAACGAAATATCCAAATTCGTGGTGCATTCGAATCGTACGAAAACTATTCTCGCGTCAGCATGGGACGAATCGAAGAACTGGAGGTATTTGATAAGGTCTTTACTGAGGTCTACAATGCCTGACCGCAAATCGCGGGCAGTTGCTAACGAGTTGTTCGCGGCGTGTACAACTCCGCCTCTTCGTCCGTTAGCTCTTTCACCTTTAGATGCCAACGAATAAACGAACTATTGATTCGAAAACGGTACTTTCCGCCCTTCTGGAATAAGCTAACGCCGTTACCAAGCGATTTGGCACTCTTAATGTTGCCTATCAGAATGCCTGTTGTACCGTCGATCAGCTCCAGGTCGAAAGAGAGCATCTTGTTGTAATCGCTATTGATCCGCCAATCGAGGATCCATGGCGCATCAACGGTAAAGACACTCGTGATGCGATTACCGTCACCTTGAAATTCGACGACGGTTTCTTCGCCAATAGCTAAAGAGAAAAACAACAGTAGCAGCAAGCCTGTTAGCGTCCATCTAGTTCCAGTTTTCATGTAGTTCCTTGTGTAGCCCGCCGGCTCAATCTAATTTCTACCCACTCTGAATTGAGACTGTATTCGTCGAATTGAGTTCACTCAACCAAAATTGCGATTTTGTTCGACTTCGACTTTTAACTCAACCCGTTATTCATTTGTCGTCGTTTTTGGTATGGCCAATGACGACGGGCCTCGACAAACGTCCGTAATCCGCTTCTTAACCTGTTTCGGGTCATCAAGGTTTCTGTAGAAGCCATGGGCGAATTGCTCGATCCACTTTTTACGTGACGCGAAAGCCGCGTCCGGCACTAACGCTTGTATAATTTCCTCGCGACGATTCTGAAAGCGAGATATAGCATTGGAAAGTGAATTCTCCTGCCAGCAAAATCCCCGATAGACCCTGTAAGTCACTCAATAAAAATCCAAATCTTCGTTCGGCAGTGCATAGTCTGTATTGATGATGCCGGCCTGATCAAAATCATAGGGCAATATAATCCAGGCGCGCTGCTCTCCCAGCGTAGCCAATACGCGTCCATTGTGACAACAGCCCTCGCCAGATGGTCCCTTTTTGACAGAGAAATCCGTGTTCGCTATCAACAATTGAAAGAGCGAATAGTTGGCAAGTTATGCTGAATTGAATTGGTCTGGATTGATACTGGGCGGCCTCAAGGATCAACGCGCCAAACGCTTTGCGGCCTCGCCGGTCGATTCAATGAAAAATGCCACCTGCGTTCGCTACCATCGCTCCGACTCGCTATCAATATAAGTAATACTCAGTGGGCGCACGCGGCATGAGAAATCAGAAACAACGTTATAGCTCTGATAAATGGCGCGCTCCTGCAACACCCACGTTTCACCATTGCGCCGCTTATTGCACTGCGTGACCATTTTTAGCCTATCTTGACTGCGAAAACGATACCAACGGTATCTTCTTTATTGAGGATCAATCTAAGCGGCGGAAAATCGCAAGCTTCGAGGCGGCTGTTGCCGCGCGACGTTAGCTGCGCACGCAACGCACGCTCTGATCCCGATGCATCGTCGTAGCGTACAACGGCATCAACGACAGGGTTTCGCATTCGCCACTTAATGGGTTCACGAATGGGCGCCTCGATCGTAATCTCCAGCGCCTCTTGCTCGTCAAAAAAAGGCGCTGACCGAGATGCCTGCCAGCCCAAAGTGAAGAGAAGAATTACGACGAAGATAGACAGCGGAACTTTCATCGAATTTATCCTAAGAAACGTCTGATTCGCTATTTCATCGTCGTTAGTTTTTGGCCTCATAGACCGCTGTCGTAATCTGAATATCTTGCACGGCGACGCCGGTTAGATCTGCGATCGTAATTTGCTCATCGTTGCTTCGGCCAATTCCAACCGGATTAGCGATGATCGTACCTAATTCAATTAAATCTGACTCCTTGATCGCATCCACCTTTAACGCTTGGTGAATCTCGCCACGTTCGAGGCATTGTGAAATGCTATCAGCAACGACGAGATCAGCTTTTGCGAGCAAATCGGCTGCCAATTCTTGTTTCGTATGCGTATCGGAACCCATCGTCGTAATGTGCGTGCCCGGTTGCAAAAGGTCTGCGTTCTTTAAGAGTGGCGACTTGGCAGGGGTTGTTGTCACAATTAAATTGCACGTGCGCAATACTTCATCCGCATCCGTCGTTGCCGTTACATCGAACCCGAGTGCTGTGGCGTGTTCTCGGTATTTCGCACACTTCTCGGCACTACGACCCCAGACCACTACGTCGCGACAATCGGTTACCGGCATTAAATACTCCAGCTGCAACTTAGCCTGCATACCGGTGCCAACGATACCGATACGTTTCACCTTTGCAGGTGCGAGATATTTTGCCGCAATCGCGCCAGCCACCGCAGTACGAACGTCTGTCAAATAACCTTCATCGAGCATCGCTGCGACAGGCTGACCGGTTTTCTGGCTGAACATCAGCATCATGCCGTTGCTAGTCGGCAGGTCCAGCGCAACATTACCGTAAAAACCCGACGCGATTTTGATCACATAATAATCGTCGCCTTTCAAATAGCCGTACTTGATGTGCACCTCGCCTGACGGATCTTCCAGGACTAACTCCCCTACCGGCGGAACCACGGAACGGCCTTGGCTATAGGCAACGAAACCGTGTTCGATCTCCGCCATCAGATCGACGGACGACAGTGCCGTCTTGATTTCGTCGAGTGAAAGAATCTGCATCAAAGTAAGGATTTCAAAGTCTTTTCGATTCTAGAAAATGCATCGTCAAGAACGGCTTTATCCTGACCAAATGCCACCCGCAAGTGGTAATCCATACCAAAAGAATCGCCTGCGCCTACAAAAACGCTCGCCTCACGGCACAGTTTTTCCATTAACTCAGTTGAATTGATGTCTAGGTTGTAACCGATAAATGAAACGGCAGACGCCTGCGACGGCGTATAATGAAACATTCCATCCTGACGCGCCATCCATTCTTCCAACGCCGGAAATCCCTTGCGAATAAAGTCCCGAGTACGTTTGATTAAACGCGGTCGTACCTCGGGTGACAATGCGTGTGTTGCAAGAACATTGCTGAGCATAGTTGCCGTAATGGTCGTGTATTCATGCCGGCGCCAAATGTCCTCAACCATGTCGGGAGGACCTACCACCCAGCCAATTCTTAAGCCGGGAAGTCCATATGCCTTACTCATGCTGCCAACTGCCAGCACCTTGTCATAGAGACCATAGAAAGATCGGGTTTCTTCCTCCTGAAGTCGCTCGGCACCGCGATAGACTTCATCCGCCAGTATCCAGGCGCCGACCCGGTCGGCCGCCGCTACGACAGCATCCATTTCATCATCAGTCATGATGTAACCGGTCGGATTGTTCGGGTTAACAACCGCAATGAGACGCGTCTTATCCGAGACCTGCGCGTTCATTTCATCGATATCTAATGCCCAGCCCTTGTCAGGCTGCATACGAAACGGCTTGACGACGTTTCCAGCGTTCTCCGCCAGACCCCACACCTGTTTATAGGTTGGCGTCATCGTGACTAACTCGTCACCGGGGCGCATTAATGTTTGCATGATGATGTTATTCGCTTCGGCACCGCCCACCGTCACCAATACGTTAGGTACCGAGGCGCCATCATAAAGTTGTGCAATACTCTCGCGCAGCTCGGGGTTGCCGTTAACATGCGGATAATTAATCTCTGTGGACATTAAGTCCGCGACCTTGCCCTCGTCTCCATCCAGCAGGTGATCCAGTCGAATGGGGTGGACACCACTCTCCGTGAGATTGATATCGACTTTTTGTTCCCAAATCGATTGAACATACTCAAGATTAAATGGGGTAAACGACATAGTATTTATCCAACCTGTTACAGAGTGCCTGATGATATCAGGGTGTGCGACCAAACATTTCAGAATAGGAATATTCGCCCGTAGTTGTGTAAAATTCGTGGATACAGCCGAGGAAATGACAGTAGGAAACTTAGTGAAGAGCGACTCGCGACTCATGGATATGCTCACGGGCTATGCGGCAGCGCACCAGCACCCGTTTAATATCGCGGTACACATGATCGGCATTCCGGTCATTATGCTGGGCGTTTTCATCGCTTTGAGCTGGGCGAGCGTGGATATCGGCAGTATTTCTCTCAACGGTGCTCACGTCGCCACCCTTATGCTTTTCGTGTTCTATTTTTCGCTCGATAGACTATTTAGTCTGGCCTTTTTACTCTTCGCCACGCCAATCGCAGCTCTGGCAACGAGGATCGGCCTGGAGCCGATGCAAACATCGGGCGCATTTGCTGCAGCGACATTCGTTGGCGGCTATATCGCACAGTTTATTGGCCACGCCGTCGAAAGATCGGCTCCGGTCATACTTAAACACCCCATTCAAGCCAATCTGGCGGCGCCATTCTTCACCGTCGTCGAACTGTTCAAATTTTCAGGACTGCGTGATGACATGTTTAACGAGGTTCAGAAGAGAATCGCAAACTTGTGACAAGAACTAACCGCCTGACCCACACAACTGCAGTTGAGATCAAAGATGGCCAATAGTCATGACAAGGGTCGCTCCGGCCGTTCGTCTAGAGAATTTAATTTCGCTGGCTTCATGTGGCGATTCATCGCTTCGTTGGCGCTGGTTATCGCTTCATACAATCCCACGCAATACTCATTCTGGGGTTGGGTTTACGCCGCCCGCGGAAGCGAAGAATTAGGACCTGAGCATTTTGTCGTTGGCGTCACATTACTGATCGGCTGGGTGATTTTGCTCGCTGCCACGCAGCGTTCGTTGGGATTCCTGGGTTTGTTGTTGGGCGGTGCTTTACTCGGTGGTGTCGTGTGGTTGCTTGTCGACATCGGCTGGCTGAATGTCAACTCAATGACGGAGGTTACCTGGATAGGTCTGGTTTGTGTCTCTTCGCTGCTCGCAGTGGGCTTAAGTTGGTCACATGTCTGGCGCAGACTAACCGGACAATTCGAGGTCGACGACAACGACGGTTAGACCTCGAGAATTCAGACTATCTGTCGCTATTCATGCAACAATCGATGGCAGATTCGAAATTTATCAGCCTGGATACATCATGAATAGATTCATCATAAGCGTTTCCTTAGCAGCGTTCTTAATCGGCTGTGCGCAGGAAGAAACTCCCGTCTGCACCAACGACGCGCCGGGTTATCTACTGACCAATATTGAAGTCATCGACGGCACCGGCTCTCCGGCTACTTCCGCAAGCGTTCGGGTCAGCGATGGCAAGATCGGCGAGCTGGGTAGCCTTGAAGCATGCGCGAACGAGACTGTCATCGATGGTGACGGACTGACGCTTGCGCCTGGATTCATCGATACACACAGCCATGGCGACGGCGAGATCGACGAAATGCCCGATGCTCTGACGGCAATCAGCCAGGGAATTACCACGATGATCGTCGGGCAGGACGGTGGATCAAACTACCCGTTGGCCAACTTCTTCGCCAAAATGGAAGCTGCACCATCGACCGCAAATTACGCTTCGTACATCGGGCACAACACCTTGCGCGAAGAAGTGATGGGCGAAGATTTCAAACGCGTTGCAACGGACGACGAAGTGGCCGCTATGTCGGCCATGTTGGCGAGCGAGCTTGAATCCGGTGCACTGGGATTCGCCACGGGACTTGAATACGAGCCAGGAATTTACTCGGAAACAACGGAAGTCATCACGCTCGCAAAAGTTGCCGCCGCTGTGGGTGGTCGTTACATAAGCCACATACGCAGCGAAGATCGTTGGTTCGAAGATTCCATCGACGAAATTATTTTGATCGGTCGTGAGACCGGCATGCCAGTACAAATTTCACATATCAAATTAGCAATGACGCCATTGTGGGGAAAAGCACCGGAGATTTTGGCCAAGCTCGACGCCGCGCGCGCCGACGGTGTACAGATTACAGCTGACATCTATCCGTACGAGTTTTGGCAATCCACCATGATGGTACTGCTACCGGAACGTGACTATACGGATCGCGCCGCGGTTGAAGAAGTTCTTGAAACCATCGCGCCGGCAGCCGGCATGTGGATGACCCGTTTCGAGCCGAATCCGGAATTCGTCGGTAAGTCGCTCGTTGAAATTGCCGGTGTGCTTGAAACAGATCCGGCTGGCGCGTTTATGGCGCTTGCCGAGATGGCAGATGAGTGGCGAAAAGCAACGGGTGAGAGTGCTGAAATGATTATCGCTACCAGCATGCGCGCGGATGATATTGACGACTTAATGGCATGGTCTGGAACGAACATTTGCAGCGATGGTGGACTGATCGATCTTCATCCACGCGGCGCAGGCTCCTTTCCGCGAGTCCTCGGCCGGTATGTTCGCGAAAACCAGATCATGTCGCTGGAAACGGCCATCCACAAAATGACTGGCCTAACCGCAGCGCACATGGGGTTCGACGATCGGGGCCTGATTCAGCCCGGCATGGTGGCCGACATGGTCCTCTTCGATCCGGATACCGTTATCGACAATGCGACGCCCGAAGACCCGTCCGCTTTGTCCACTGGCATTGAGATGGTTTGGGTCTCAGGTGAACTGGTCTACGCAGACGGCGCTACAACCGACGCCCGCCCAGGGAAAATTATCCGCCGATAATAACTGGGGTCA
>JABIUH010000344.1 GCA_018701055.1 Woeseia sp.
AAAGAATCGAAAATTGTGGGCTCAACCCCAATAGTCGACTAATCAAATATCCAACGCTCAATGTCGTGAAGACACCTGACACAACAATTACAACTGTCTCAATGCCGAGCGAGCCGATCTCGCCAAACGTAATGCGAACACCGAGTAACACGACGCCAATTCGAAGAACGGTTTTTGAGCAGAACACGATACCGGGAATGGTCTTGTCGTTTTCGCGAAGGAAGTTGAACGCCATGCCAAGGAGCAATGCCATCAGCATGGCGGGCGCTCCGTAGTGATCCGCAAGATAGGACGCCGCTAATGCGATTGTCGCGCTAACGAGCGTCCCTGGGATAAGCGGCCTTAGCCTGCTCAAGGTGGGTTGTGGGAAAGAGTTCATCACCGGAGTCAATCGAATCTACAAGCAAACATATTGTGGCTTTATCATTAGTGATCGTCCGCCACAGTACCATCTGCAACGTACATTTCAGGGAAAATATTCAGGATACCGAGAAGATACCGAGGACATCCATCATTCTTTCCAGTGTCGAAAACCGGAACTTTCAAAGCAACTTGACAGATACCAAAGACCAGAATCTGATCGCCACGCTATGTAGCGGTCGCCGATAATCTTGATGGATGTCCTTATTCTTTAGTCCTTATTTTTTCTTATTCTTTGTACAGTCGAAGACGACCGCATTCCAGCTTGAAAAGAAAAACACCGGACTAGGTCTATTACTCTCAGCAGCCGCTAACCTTGGCTGCTTAAACAACAGGCTTGGATCCACTTATAGAATCGAATGATAGATCCATATTCGTTGCCAATGTGAAATAGACGATTAGAATTTCTCCATCGCCGGGTTGAGCTACTGGAATGTCATCGAGTCGAATTCCATCCACGCCGGTGTACTCGTTCAGTCTGAGAACTCTTGCCACAGTAATCTCCTCAACGCCGTTTCGAGAGAGGAGACCATCGAGCTCGCCGAGCGCCTCGTTGATGCCTGCAATCGATACTGAATCGTAATCACTTTCCGGCAATACTTACTCATGCTTGCTGTTGCAAAGCTGACATTGACGCTGCCGCCAAAAACGTCAATCGTCCGACCAAATAACGCAGCACGTGCTCACCCTTCTTTCATCAACTGCCTTTCACTGCGCGTATAATCGAACTCAAGAGTGACAGCATCCAGTCCGGTAATTTCGCCGCTATCGCAATTTTTCTATCAAGATGTTTATTCGTCTGGAATATATGTCGGCGGTTCGGCGTTTTTGTACGCATCGCTGAGCGAAACAATACGTGTGCCTCTTTGGATAGTCGTTGAGCAAAAACGCGTTGTTGCTCCTCTGTAAAGTCCGTTTGCTTGCCAAATTCGTTTTCAAGAACATAGAGCCGGCTTAGGACGGTATCAACAATGGGAATCGCCGTAAGTCGATTGTCGGCGTCACCGTGTTGGCAGGCAAGATCGAAATCGACATAGATCACAGGTCCTTGCCGACAGGCCTGGGAGCTGAACAACCACGACGAGTTTCTCTTGAACCCGTCAAGAAAGCGCAACGGAGCCTGGAGCCTGGACTGATCAATGATCAGTGTGCTGGGCAAAATATAATCGTCTTGCATCTGGTTAAAATAGTGCTCACCGAGGTAGTAATCGAATTCCTCACCAGTACCGTTGAGCCTGAATGTCCGGGTCGTGCCAAGCATCTGGTTCCAGTCCTGCAGGGGCTGCCCCCAGCGCAACAGATAGTTATTCGTACTGTTGCCTCGCCGATCAGTAATCCAGAAATTGCTGAAGCTTGCTACTGCCTCGGGATGCTCTGTCAGGAGCGCTATCTGAACGGCTAGCTTCGCGGGATGCCATTCGTCATCGTCGTCAAGAAACGCGATCAAATCGTTGCTTGCCAGCTCCATGCCATGATTCCTAGCCGTGGCTACCCCTGAATTTTCTCGATAGATGTAGAGGAGCCTGGGATCAGAAATAGATTCAACCAGGGCCCTGGTCTGGTCAGTGGAACCATCATCCACGACAATGATTTCGTCATTTTCAGCGCACCCTTCGAGAGCGCTGTTGATGCCTCTCCTGAGAAACTCACCCCGATTGTAGGTAGGAATGATGACTGAAACGGGTGGTCTCATGATCGTTTAGTCATAAAACGTCGTAGGCGACGTGCAGCCCGAAAGGCGCCGCTAAAAACCGATAACAACGGCTCTGGAATTTTTGCAGCGAAAGCAATTTTTCCGCCGTGATATGCATTGTCCCTAAATATTTGCCTGCGATTCGCTATGCCTGCAGACATAACTGCCCCGAAAAGCACATCTAATTCCCGGGATAGCCGCTGGTTGAACATGACCTGATTCTTCTGCGAAAAATCGGATTGTTTGCCGAATTCGTGTTCCAGCACATATAAGCGAGACAGGACAGTCTCGATTTGCGGCACCGCTGTCAGGCGGTTGAGTGAGTCACCATGATGACAGGTGAGATCAAAATCTACGTATATGACCGGGCCCTGGCGACAAACCTGGGACGTGTACAACCACGATTCGTTTCTTTGCATGCCAACACGGTAGATTAACGGTTCATGGAATTTGGACCGATCGATTAGCAATGAACTAGGCAACACATAATCATCAAGCATTTGATTGAAATAGTGATCGCCATAGTAGTAATCGATTTCGACGGCGTGACGATCCGCAACGTAAGTCCGCTTTTCGCCGAGCAATTGATTCCAGCCCTGTACCGGCTGTCCCCACTGGAACAGAAAGTTGGGTTGCTTTTCGCCGTTAGCATTCGTAGCCAAGATATTGGTGAAGCAGCCGACAGCGAGCGGGTGCTTCTCAAGTAGCTTCCGTTGAATGTTGAGCTTCGATGGGTGCCACTCATCATCGTCGTCTATGTAGGCTATCAAGTCATTTTTTGCGATTCCCAATCCATAATTTCGTGCAGCGCTGACTCCAGCGTTCTTCATCGATACATAGTTGAGTTGTGAATGGTCATACCTATTTATAAGGACTTCGGCATCATTGTTTGAAGCGCCATCTACGATGATGATTTCATCCTGATCCATACATGCGTTAAGAACGCTATCAACACATCGGTTGAGAAGTTTTCCACGATTGTAAGTCGGAATAATGATAGACACTGCGAGTGTCACAACGAGTCACCCTTACCGAGTAATAAATTCTGAAGTCGTATTACTGGTTTCGCAAAGCGATCAACCAGGTATCGAAATCGGCCTGTCCAGTCATCGGAGAAAACGTATACGTCCTTTTTTATCTGCAGATTGGTTTTCCAACGTATGGCCCAGTCCGGATATGTGCTCAGAAAGAGTTTTGTCGATCCTATTTTAGCGGCATGGTTAATGACTTTTGAAATCAGCAGTGATCCTGGAGAAAATTTCGTGAAACGTTCGTCAAACCCAATCTTCAACAGTGTTATATGCTCGCCGTACACCAGCCCGAATGCGGATGACACCGCTTCATGTCCCGCCCACAATGTAAATACGTGAGCTCTGCAACACGAACCGCCATCTCGAGCTGCAGCCAGATAAGCACGACGCAGACGATCATCGGATCGAATGGATGAACGCTCCCGACCCTTCCAACCGGATGCTTCGACATCGAAGAATGTATTCATATTGTCGGGTTGGGACGGCGCGACTTCGAGCACTAGCGGTCCGTGGCTATCAGCTAGCTTTTTCGAGTTTCTCCTGATATTTCTATTCAACTTTCCGGGTATTGAGTATACCGCCTTCCCGGAAAGGTCGAAAAAGGCATTAAAACGTACGTATTTTTCAGAAAAAAGTTTTCGACCAGCATTTAGGCATTGCATTTTGAAAATTGACAGTCTGGAAAGGTTAATACCATTGTTCGACAACCCTTCTTGTACAAAATCAAAAACCATGTCGTACGACTGGTCCGCCTTTTCTTCAAAAAAGCCACTGACGTCAAGATGCTCATGGGTGTATAGCTGCCATGACTGGGCTGAACAAAGAGTGCTTGTAGTATCTGGCACTACAACTACGGCGAGCTGACAACGCGCGTGTTTCAACTCCATTATCAACAACGCGTCGCTTGAGCCTCGTTCCGTAGCAAGAAACGGTAGTATGACGTCGGGATCCATACCATGCGTGATACGACCATCGCGTCGTAACCATTGACGCCAAAGTGATACCGCGTCGGGATCGAAGGGATAAAAAAAAGTTACGATTTCTGTGCCTCGCTCAGACAGAAAATGTTTCGAATTGGCAGTTTCAGAAAATTCCGTAGTATTGATGTTGTGTTCCCCGAATTCAGAAACACCGCGACGCTTGACCGCATTGTCTGTGTCAATCAGCAAGGTGTGTGTATCCTTCGTATCCTAGCTTTTCGTTAAAGATATCATGTGATCTTCGAACCTGTAGATTTCCTTGCGAAATTAGCGGCCCTGGTACCCAAGCCCAGAGTCAAGCTGACCCGATTCCACGGTGTCTTTGCTCCGAACAGTTTGCACCGGGTGTGGTGACCCGAAGATATTCAGGACATCCATCATTCTTTCAACTGCCGATGGCTGGCAATTTCAGAGCTGCTTATTTGATTTCAGTGAGCGACAGGCAAATTAATCCCGCCGTTAATCAATACTATAGCATTGATGGATATTTTCTTTTTTGGGGCCCGCCTTTTCTGAATTCAACGACCACAGACTGAATTTCTCGTTCGGCACCGGCAACCGAAATTATTGGTGGGTGTCCTAGATTCTCTTTCCTAGATTCTCTTTCCTAGATTCTCTTTCCTAGATTCTCTTGGGTGTCCTTTTTGTTTCAACACGCCGCACATTGTATTAATGGATGTCCTTTTTCTTTCCGGGCAAATAGCCGACGATTCCAGGAGGCAGCGTGCGAACAGTGTCGCGCTTCTCTCACAGGAACGTGTACGCGTGACCGAACCAGGACATCTATCAATCTTTCCGGTGTCGAATAACGAAAATTTCAACGCTACGTTACAGATGTCACTGATCAGGATTTGATCGCCTGGCGGCCGTCGACCATATTGATGGGTGTCCTTATTTAAGGTTGGTCCATGCCAGCCTGTTCGCGCACCCAGTGAGCCGCCTCGGCGTGCGTGCCGAACCAAACTCCCTCCTTTGTTTTTATATGTTTGATCAACTCCTCGAGAACCACGATTCGAGACCGATGGCCTATTACGTGGGGGTGCATTGTAAGGAGAAACATCGTCCCCTCCTCAAACGCTCTATCGAACTCGTCGATCCAGACCTGCAAAACGTCACGCGGATTCATATAGCGATTGCCCCGAGGGTTGAAAAGCGGTGCGTCATCGAGTATCCATTCGACGGGCAACTCCACGAGACCCGTGGGCTCTCCGTCCTGAACAAGTTCGTAGGGGCGATCGTCCGCCATCAACGAACTCTCATACAGAAAGCCCATCTCTCGGATGATACGTAGCGTGTTCGGACTGTGGTTCCACGATGGAGCACGGTAGCCGACCGGGCGTACGCCGGTGATCTCCTCGATCGAGTCGGTGGCTTGACGGAGGAGACGCGCTTCGGTCTCGCCGTCCAGAGCAGTGTTGAGTTCATGGATCCAGCCGTGCACGCCGATCTCGTGTATGCCAGGCGCCTGGATTAGATCCGCTTGTTCGGGGACGAGCTTCAGACTCCATGCAGGAAAAAAGAAGGTCGCCGGCACATCCTCTTTCTCAAGAAGCCTCGTCACCCGGGGGAGCGCAACGCGCGAACCATACTGGCCTTGGGAAAGCGGGCCGATACTCACCTCACCTGTGCGCAATCCTTGAACCGTCTCATTGTCGACATCGAAGGAGAGCAAGACGGCGACTTTTGCGCCACCCGGCCAAGACGGTGGATTGAGGTCACGACCCGCCCGGACCTGATTCACCGCCGAGCGGACGAACTCCTCCGACCAGTCCCACGGCTCCAGGGTCGACTCGTCCTGAGCGAGAGCGTCGGGAACCCCACTTGCTGCAAAGATGAGACATGAAAGAAGAAGTACTGATCTGCTTGCGTTCATTGTTTTCCTTACTGCCGCAATTCGGACGGCACTGCCGATTGTATTGATGCGTATCCTAACTCTGTCGTAGACAATTTGTGGACCATTAGCATCCACCAATTCCGGAAATTGAGAAGCGCTATCGGTCCATTGGTATTCGCTTGCTCTATGGACGAGCCAAAGTGGACTGCTGCTCTTACTCCAATTCTCTGACTACTGGCTGGAGGTGACAGGCTCAGGACCGGTCACCAACGGTTTCGTTGGGTCGGCCGCCCATTCCTGAAGTGAGGCGGTGTATACAGCAACGTCGGTGTAGCCAAGTCTGGTCATGACGAACGCTGTAGCGGACGCAGCGATGCCTCCACCACAGTAATTTAT
>JABIUH010000449.1 GCA_018701055.1 Woeseia sp.
GCAGAACGCGAGTCCCAAATTGTTGGCAAGGGTGTCAATGGATTCGCGATTAGTGCGGATGGTAGCCACATGATCATCGCAAATATTGATGGCTCGCTGGCAGTCGCTGAAATTGGTGACGAATTAGAGCCAGAATCGCTGAACCTCAGCGATGTTCGTACGCGAATCGACCCGCGCGAGGAATGGGGCCTGATATTTGATGAGGCGTGGCGGATGGAGAAAGAGTATTTCTACGATCCCAATTTGCATGGCTTGGATTGGCAGGCAATATACAATCGTTATCGCCCGTTGGTTGAGCACGTTGGTCGGCGCGAAGACCTGGCTGCGTTGATCGTCGAAATGATTGCCGAAATGCAGGTGGGTCATAATCGTAGTGGTGGCGGTGATATTCACCGTGAGCAGGGTGCCAATACTGGTTTGCTCGGCGCGAATCTGAGAATTAACAACGGGCGTTATCAAATTTCCCGTGTGTACACGGGTGAATCCTGGAACCCGTTCGTCGACGCGCCGCTCGCGACGCCTGGGAACGAAGCTCGTGATGGTGATTATATTCTCGCGATCAATGGTCGCGAACTCACGGGCGCGGACAACATATACGAATACTTGCAGGGCACCGCTGACTCGCAAGTAACGCTTCGCGTGGGGGCGTCTGCCAATGGCAACGACACACGCGATATCACCATTGAGCCGACGGCATCCGAACGCACGATGCGTCTCTGGGCGTGGATTGAAAATAACCGGCGCATCGTCAGCGAAGCGACGGATGGTCGTGTCGGCTACGTCTATTTGCCAAACACTGCCGGTGCTGGGTATACCTTTTTTAATCGTATGTTTTTTGCGCAGGTCGATAAAGAAGCAATGATCATTGACGAACGATCCAATGGTGGCGGCCAGGCAGCTAACTACATAACGGATGTGCTAAGCCGACAACATCTTTCGGGTTGGAAGGATCGTGATGGCTTGAGTTACAACACACCCGCAGGCGCGATGCATGGACCGAAGGTCATGTTGATCGATCAAGACGCCGGTTCAGGCGGAGATTTCTTGCCATATTCATTCCGAGAGATGGGGATCGGAAAACTCATCGGAACGCGAACTTGGGGCGGCCTCATCGGGATTTCAGCGAATCCACAGCTTGTCGACGGCGGTGGCCTAACCGTTCCATTTTTTCGTTTTTACGACTCCGACCACAATTGGACAGTAGAAAACCAAGGTGTTGCACCGGACATTGAGGTTACTTTGGATGCCATTGCGACGAACGAAGGCCGGGATACCCAGCTGGAGGTGGCAATTTCTGAGGTGCTGCAGCAATTGGAGAGTTTCGTCAGTCCGATTCCAGGCGAAGCGCCTGCTTATCCGACCGCGCTGGGCGAGTAGGGTGGTAGGCTAAACGCATATTCACATATCTGCAGTTCCGATTAAGAGGGTGAGCGAATGAAAATATTAAATACCGTTGTGATCACGACAGTTTTGGCGATCTTCGCATTACAGGTTGACGTAGCGTATAGCGCGACAGCTGAAGAGGCAGTCAATGATGCCAACAGAGTTGAGTCAAATGTGGAAAAGGACGGCGCGCGTAAACCTGCCGGCATGCTCGCGTTCATTGACCTTGATGCGGGCGCGACCGTACTCGACTATGGGGCGGGAGGCGGATATTGGTCTGAGTTATTTAGCTCCACTGTCGGCAATGATGGAATGGTCTATGCCCATCAAAACGCTGGCGAAAGATTTGACTCAAACAAAGACGCCCTCACCACACAGTTTGAGCCATTCAGCAATATCAAACTCCTGCCGCTTGCTCGAGGCAGCGCGCTGACACTGGACAACAGTTCGGTTGATACGGTGATGCTCTCGTATCTGTACCATCACATGCATTACGTCGATGGATCAGGAGAAACGTTTCCGGAATCATCTGCTGCGTTGATGGGCGAGTTTCTCCGTGTTTTGAAACCCGGCGGAACCCTTATCGTTATCGAGCATGTTGCGGTTGCTGGTTCGTCTCGCACACAAAGTGCGGACTGGCACAGAACGCCACCTGCAACGGCAAAGGCAGATATTACGGGCACGGGCTTTGAGTTTGTGGACGAAGCGCCGCAGCTTTACATGAACCCGGAAGATGATTTGCAAAATATTTGGTATGAAACAGGTTTGTCGGGCAAGACGACGACTTTTGTCCATAAGTACAAGAAGCCAAATTAACTGTTCCGTTCAAGTCTATCTAAATCGTTGCGGCAGGCATGCTCAAGCGTAAATTCGTTTCTTCCAGAGATGCTTGATGACACGCGCTGAGCTTAAGGATATTTTGGATGGTGCCAGTTTTGTCGCCATCATCGCCTCGCTTGTATTCGTCGGTATTGAGACTCGCAACAGCGCTGAACAGGCGAAACTCAATACACAAGCCGTGCAAATATCCGCCTACCAGGATCTGATGGACAATATCGCGCAGCTAAATGCGCTGGCCGTTGAGGATGTCGAAGTTGGATCTTTACTCTACAAGGGTTTTAGATCATCCGAGGCACTCACCGATTTTGAGCAGTTTCGCTTTGATCGCTCACTTTACTTACGTTTTCGGCATGGAGACATGGCCTCCTTTCAGTTCGAGCGCGGTGCGATCGATGAGAGTCGTCTGCGTTCGGCATTACAAATTCTGAACTTGAGTCACCCAATGGTGAAGGAATCCTGGCTTCGTTCGAAAGACAATTTCGTCAAACCCTACCGTGACTATATCGATAGGTTGATTGCAGAAGAAACGGATGTCTGATGTGCTCGAAGCGGTCGTTACCCAGCTCGGATAGGAATAATGTCCAATCTGTCGTTTAGGATTTATTAGGAGAGAACAAGTGCCAAATTATAAACTTACGTACTTTGATTTCGATGGTGGGCGTGGAGAACCGGTTCGTATCGCGTTTCATGCAGCCGGAATTGATTTTGAAGACAAGCGTATTTCCTTTCCGGAGTTCGGAGAAATGCGTAAGGACATGCGCTTCAATTCTACACCGGAGCTTGAGATTGATGGCATCGTCATCACCCAATCGAATTCAATCAATCGTTATGTAGGCAAGTTAGCCGGTTTGTATCCTGAAGACGATATGCAAGCGTTGTACTGTGATGAAACCATGGACGCACTGGAAGACCTACTGCACTACATTGTGCAGACCTTTGGACTTGAAGGAGACGCACTGCGTCAGGCACGCGAAAAATTGGCCGAAGGTTGGTTGTCTGTCTATGTGCGCGGATTAGGTGATCTGCTCGCCAGGGGCGGTGGCGAGTACTTCGCCGATAACCGATTGACGATGGCCGATATTAAAGTGTTCGTACAAGTAAGCTCATTGGTGTCGGGAACGCTTGATCACGTGCCTACGGATATAGTTGCGCGACTCGCGCCGAGCCTGCTTGAGCATCAAGATCGGGTTCAAAGTGATCCAGTGATAACGGGCTACTATACGAGTCGTGCGTAGGTATGGATACCGGGATGAATGTAGACAGGCTAAATCGTTGGTTGGGGTTATTCGCAAACTTTGGAGTCCTTGCAGGGATCCTATTTCTGGCATTTGAATTAAATCAGAACACCGTTGCGACAAGGCTCGAAGCCGCCAGTAACTTCAATGCCAGTTTCAGCGAGATTGAGTTTTTTATCGTGGGGAATCCAGAATTTTCTGATCTACTCACAAAGGGTCACTCGGGCGGATTCGGAGACGTTTCTGCTTCAGATCAACTTAGACTGGTCGTTTTTTATACCACTGTAATGCGGCAGTGGTAGTTTACGCACGTTCAACATTTGTCCAATGCGCTTAACGACGATATTTGGCTAGCGAGCCGCAATTTCATGAAACAGACTATTCATGAGGATGTCGGTCTATACAACCATTGGAAGAATTCGATTGCTCAATACAGCCCTGCATTCAAAGACATGATTGAATCGATTACCGGCGATCTTCAATAGTTAAGATTGTTCAAC
>JABIUH010000478.1 GCA_018701055.1 Woeseia sp.
AGCCCGAGACTCTACTCACCCACCGTAATTGCAGCTCCGCTTGTACGCCTGCCCCTACGATCCCGATAGAGTCGGTATCGGCTACCGCCAGGTACTTACCTGCGATCGCCCCCGCTACGGCTGTACGAATATCGGTCAGATGACCTTCATCCTGGAGTAACGCAACGGGCGATCCTGTTTCGGCCGAACAGAGCAGCATCAAGCCGGTGCTGGCGTTTAGGCCTTTCTGCGAGTTGTTGTGGAAACCAGACGCGACCTTAATGACGAAAAACGGGTCACCGTTGATGTGCCCGTACTTGATATGGCAATCACCATCCGGCAATACGAGATGACCGACTGGTGGCACATTGGTGTTGCCGTTGCTGTATTCAACAAAGTTTTTCTCGACGCCATTTAGTACGTCGACCTCATCGAGGTGATCCTTGATCGTCTGGAGGTCAAGAATGTTCAATGGATTTTACGATTTGCCGTTAGGTTGGAGCGCGCTGCGGTCAACACTCGCATGAAGCAACGCTGCCACAGTCAGGATCGCCTGAAACACCATGAAAACCGCGTAAACGTATACCGCAAGATTGTCGGAACTCAGCGCAAGGACAACCGGTACGAATATGAGAACTGCACTCAATGAAAACGAGGTCATTAAGCGGTAATTGTTCTGCTTGTCTGCGACTACTGTCGTATCCAACCATTCCGAAAGATAGGCACCTGATATGCGAAAGATCAACAATGTTAGAAGAAAGGTGCCAATGACGGAGACCCCGAGTGGTAACGCGGAATCCAGCGTTATCAGACCAGGCTTAAATTTCGCGGTCGTTGCGAAGCCCACAAACAAAACCAAATTTATTGCCACATTAAGCGCAAAGAGTAGTTTATGCATAAGCGAATTCATTGCGGTGTCGAATGGGTTTTTCTCAGTCGATTGAAATAAACTGTATATAATATACAATTCATATGGTTCTCAAGCAACACGCAGATTGGAATTCCCCTTTATGATCGCTGACATATGACAGCTCTCCAACCCGCCTATCGATTTCGATCCGTCGTTGAGTTGCATGTCGCCGTCTTTTTGTTCGGTCTGGCGGGACTGTTCGGAAAACTGACAGATGTGGCGCCGGCAATAATCGCGTTCGCCAGAACGACCATTGCCGCAGGGGCACTGATAATAATCCTGCAATGGTCTCGTCCACGACTCGTCACATTCGCACGGCAAGACCTGGCGCTGCTCATCGTTGCCGGAGTTTTTCTCGCGGCACATTGGGTCACTTTTTTTCATTCGATCCAGATTTCGTCGGTCGCAATCGGCCTGATTGGTTTCGCGGTGTTTCCCATTTTTGTTACGCTTATTGAACCATTGGCGTTTGACGCCCAATTTCGCAAGATTGATATTCTATGTGCTGTCGGCGTCGCCATCGGGTTGGCGGTTGTGGCACCAAGTTACAATCTTAGCGACGTCGCAACCAGAGGGTTGCTTTGGGCCATCTCCTCCGGACTTCTTTTTGCGCTTCTGACGCTGATCAATCGACACGTAGTGCAGAAGAACGAGTTCAGGGTGGTGGCTGCTATTCAATACGGTGTGGCGTCTCTGTTTCTCTTACCCGCTGTATTCGTAACCAGCGGTGCAATGCCATCGCGATTTGATATTTTACTGTTGCTGGTTCTTGGACTGATATTCACGGCATTGCCACACACTTTGTTCATCAAGGCCCTGGCCGGCGTAAAGGCGGCTTATGCAAGTGTTGTTGTGGGTCTGGAACCAGTTTATGGAATCGTTTTCGCCGCTCTTCTTCTTCACGAATATCCGACAATGCGGACCGCGGTCGGCGCCGCCATTGTCATCGTCGCGGTAGCTATAGCGTCAACTGCTCGTCGAGGACATCAACTATGAGGGTATTCTTCACGGTTTTCGTTGCGCTGTTTCTTTGTGGCTGTACACCGGCAGACGATAAACAACAGCTACTGGATCAGGCAACAGAGGCACACGGCGGTTACGACAAGCTAAAGGCGGCTTCAACCTGGATCGCGGATATTCGTCGATACCAGCGAGGAGATTCCTACGTAATGACGAACTATTACCGCCCCGGCATGGTGCGCCTTGAACAAGAAAACGCCGATGGCGAAAAATCGGCGGATGTCATCGGGCATCCGCACTGCTGGGGCAAGCACGGACCGATAGTCATTTCGTGTTCGGACGAGACCCGGGAAAATGATCGGCCGCGTGTGATTATGGAAATGGCCGTTCAGCTGTGGCCGTTGCAGGGGTCCGACTGGAGCCTCCTTACAAGATCCGAAGAGATGGCAGGCGGACTACAGATCGATGTTCTAGAGGCCTTATACCGGCCGCTTGATTCGAAAGTCACTTTTCGGTTTGATCGAAAAACTCAATTGCTGCACAGCATGTCAATTCACGGCGTTAAGGGTGGCGAGCTTGGCACGCATACTCACGAGTACAGTGAGTTCAATGAACACTGCGGCGTTATCATGGCGGACCACAACGTGAAATCGTTCGAAGGCCGGATTTGGGTCGAAGAAGACGTGTTGAGTCTGGAGTGCGGGCAGGTTGATGAGGCCTTTTTTGTTCGCCCGGCCCAAGTTGCAGAAGGGTATATTGAGGAGCAGTCGGAGAACGGGCACGTCGTTGCGTGCGTGGATGGCCGTGGGACAAGAGACGAATTGGCTACTGCTGTAGAAAATGCGGGGATCGATATTCTGGGCGGTTGGCAAGAACATATTTTGAACGACGAAAAGTCGCAACTTTGCGTTGCCGTGCAAGCTGACCCAGACGATACATTTGACGACTTATTCATCAAACACGTCCCCGCATCAGATTATTTGGCTATCTACAGCATGAGTCCATCGGCGGAGAACGTCGAAGCAATGACAACGAGTCTGAAGTCCGAATCATTGGCGAGAGAATATGATATGCGCTGGCCAGTGCGGGTGATGATCTTCGACAATGACGGTATGGGTTTGACCGGCGAGACGGTTGTTCAGGTGTCCGCGGCGGTAGGCAAAAACTAACATGGAGTTTCGATTGGAGACCTCCCCGGTTGGCTTAAGCAAGTGCAAATCCATACTCGTTCTGCTGTGTGTTTGCTTGCTCGTTGCCTGCACTTCCGGTGAAGGCCCGGACGACAAGATCGTTCTCAAAGTCGCGCATAACGGCAATGAACAACATCCGTTTCATGAGGGTTACGAGAATTTTGCGAGGGAGCTGTCTGAACAAACAGGCGGCCGGGTTGTTGTTGAGATATTCCCCAACAGTCAGCTAGGCAGTGAGGAAGAGGCCATCGAGATGGTCAAGCTGGGTGTGATCGGCTCCACAGCCTCCGCAGCCGCCAGCCTCGGCCCGTTCGTTCCAGAAATTGATGTGCTCAATTTTCCTTTCATCTTCACGGATCTCA